>JAFNGF010000206.1 GCA_017885385.1 Planctomycetota bacterium | reverse complement strand
GCTGCTCAGGCCAAAGCCGGTTTTGGCATAGAAGGCGACGCCCACGCGGGCAATTGGCACAGACAAATCAGTCTGCTGGCGGAGGAATCTATCGAAAAAATCAGGGCAAAGGGAGCCCAGGTAAAATCAGGAGATTTTGCAGAGAATATTACTACAGAGGGAATTGACCTATCGTCTCTAAAGCTGGGCACTAAGCTCAGGCTCGGCTCCGAGGCCGAGATTGAGATTACCCAATTCGGCAAAGAATGCCACAGCAAATGCGCGATTTTCCAGCAGATCGGTGATTGTATTATGCCGCGAGAAGGTGTTTTTGGAAGGATAACAAAATCCGGCCGAATCAAAGTGGGTGACACCATAGAGGTGCTAAACTCGAATGATGAGAGTAGCGATACTGACGGTTAGCGATAGTTGCGCCGGGCAAAAAAGACAAGACGTAAGCGGCCAGACCATCAGGGGTATGCTGCCGGCGGACAGATTTGAGATATGCGAACATAAAATCGTGCCAGACGAGCGTGTGGACATCCAGCGCGAGCTTGTGCATTTTGCCGACGAGCTAAAAGTGGATGTTGTCTTTACCGCCGGCGGCACGGGCCTTGGGCCTCGTGATGTTACGCCGGAGGCGACCTCTGCGGTGTGCGAGAGAATGGTTCCCGGCTTGGCGGAAGCCATCCGGCAGGAAGGACTGAAAAAAACGAAAAATGCCATGCTTTCGCGGGCGGTAGCCGGCGTCCGCAAAAGTACGCTCATAATCAATCTGCCGGGCAGCCCAAAAGCAGTCAAAGAATCGCTGGAAGTGATCCTGGGTGTTTTGCCGCACGCGATGGACATGCTTGCGGGAAAGGGACACGAGTAATTGACTATTGATTATTTACAATTGATTATGTCGTGGGCGTAAGAGCAATGTCTCACGAGGGCCTTTGGCAGCAGCTTGTTGAGCTTGATGGGCAGAAAACCGCCCGAAGGGCGAATTGCCGGTACATAACAAATCCGGACCGCTACATTGTCACTCTGCTCCAGAATAGCTACGTGGTGAATCTTGCAGGTAGAGAGATTTTTTCTGCTGAGCCGGGTTCGCCGCATACGCCGGCGGGGTTTATTCAGCAGCTTTGCATCCTCGCGTACTTAATAAATGCCAAGGATCTGCCGGTTGCCGATAAGCTGGTCCGAGCCGAATCCCTGCCTGGCGGGCAGTTTTTCTTCCGCGGCCCGCACAGCCTTCCCACGGACAAATTAGAGCAGGCATTCGGCAATCAGCCTGACCGGCTGTACGAAGCCGCTAAGCAATTTGATGCCAAACGGTGCGAATTTGGCGATGCTTCGGTGCAGTTGTATGTATTGCCGCGTATCCCGATAACCATAGTGATTTGGCGAGCCGACGAGGAATTTCCCGCCCGCGCGTCGATATTGTTCGACCAAACCGCAGCGGCTCAACTGCCGCTGGACGCATTGCAGGCAGCGGTCAATCTAACTGTGGATGCGCTGGTTAAAGCCGTCCGGTAGTTCGTTTTTGCTATCTCCGCTACGTTTGAAAGAACTCTTTTGCCCCCACACTGTAGGTAGTGTTGGACGAAGTTTTTGCCGGGCTGAGCTTGACCGTCTTAGGGCCCGGCATTAAAGTAATATGTTTTTGGTGTCGGTTGCGTTTCGGTGTGGCAGCCTCAAGCGCAGCTTGGGGATGGCTTGGCCCCGGCTCGGATGCCGGCCTGCCATCGCCAAAACCTGCGGTTTTGACGCTGCCACCCTCCGTTGTTGTATTCACAATGCAGGGTCTAAAGATAGCAATTGGCGGCAAAGGGGGCGTGGGCAAGACCACGGTCTGTGCGGTCTGGGCACAATTATTCGCCCAGGACGGCTTTGACGTTCTGGCTATCGACGCCGATCCAAACGCCAATCTGGCTCTGGCTTTTGGCATACCCACTGAGCGGGTGCCTGCGCCGCTCATCCAGATGAAAGAGCTGATCGCCGAGCGTACCGGCACGACCAAAGACGCGCCGGCGGCGTATTTCAGGCTGAACCCCAATGTCAGCGACATACCCCAGAAGTACTGGCTCAAGGTCGACGGCGTAAAACTGCTGGTTTTGGGGGCCATAACGCGGGCAGGAGCCGGTTGCGCCTGTCCGGAAGGAGCGTTTCTAAAGGCATTGTTGACGCATACAATTCTGCAGCGGCAGGAGTTGGTCCTGGTGGATTTGGCTGCCGGCGTCGAATCTATGGGCAGGGCAAGCGTCCAGGGCATAGACGCGCTGGTAGTGGTTGTCGAGCCGGGCGGCAGGAGCATAGAAACGGCTAACAACGTGGCGAAAATGGCCAGAGATTTAGGGATCAAGCACGTCGCGGCAATCGCCAACAAGATTACCGAAGCTGTTCAGACCGACGTCATAAGGTCTCAGTTGAAAGATATACCTCTGCTGGGAAGTCTGGGCTATAGCCGGTCCGTGCAGCAGGTGGATATTGAGCGTAAGCCGGCGACCGAAGCCGATGCAGAATTTGTGCAGGGCTTGCGTCAGGCAAAGAATGCGTTGGTGGACTTGATTTCGCCCGGCCTTAAAAAGCGGCGGTGAAACCGCAGGCTAAATATTTAGCCCCGCAATTTATTGCGGGGTTCGAGGGTGCTGACAAACGGTTTGTGCAGGTGTCTCGGAGATGAACATGCGTAAAGTGATAGCGGTAGATATTGGAAGGTGTTTGGCCTGTAAAAGTTGCGAAATAGCCTGCGCGGTGGCACATTCGGCATCTGGCCGTCTCGAGGAAGCAGTGGCGGAGCAGCCTAAGCCGCAAAAAAGGGTGACGGTCGAGGCGGCAGGAGAATTTGCGGTGCCGATGCAGTGCCGGCACTGTGAGGATGCACCTTGTATCGCCGTCTGTCCGACCGGGGCAATATATCGGCACAAAGCCGACACTCCCGTATTGATTGAACAAGCCAGGTGTATCGGCTGCAAGTATTGCATCGTGGTTTGTCCTTTCGGAGTCATCGACGCCGAAAGTCACGGCAAGGCGGTAGTCAAGTGCGACTTCTGTATTGAGCGCAGCAAAGCCGGCAAAGAGCCGGCCTGTGTCGAGGCCTGCCCCACAAAGGCGCTGAAGCTGGTCGGCGAAAAGGAATTGACCGCCGACAAGCGCCGGCTTGCCGCCCAGCAGCTTGCCCGCCAGGCGTATGGCGGGCTTGTCGTGTCGGTTCAGAATTTAGCCCCCGCATCCTTCGACTGGGCTCAGGCCCGCCCCGAGCAAGGCCGAGGGGACGGGCCTGTGGCGGGGGTTGCCTCGGCCACAGCTCGCTGTGCTGGCCGCGGGGCAGGTGCCGAGGCTAAACAAGAGAATCCTCAATGATCACTGTGACCGTATGTGTGGGTAGCTCCTGTCACATCAAAGGCGCCCGGCGGATGATAGGGCGGTTCAACGAAGTCCTGGCCAAAGAGGGGCTGCAGGACAAAGTTGAATTGAAAGGCTCATTTTGCATGGGACTTTCCAGAGCCCAGGTGTCCAGGCATACAGATGGTCAAACGAACTGTCCCGGAGCACGGCGTTAGCTTCCGCGTGGTGGAGTTCGACACGCCGCCAATTGTCTTATTGCGCAAGAGGGGCAAAGAAAGTGACGATTGAGACCGTTTAGTGACACACTGTATAACGGGAATGCAGCCATAATGAACCAGGATAGTTCGCTTATCGAGCAGATTGTTGAGCGCTACGACCGAGACGTTGGGATGCTGATACCAATGATGCAGGACCTGCAGGCCGAGTGTGGCTATCTGCCGACCGACAGTCTACGGGCTTTGGCAAAGCGGCTGAATGTGCCGCTTATGCGTTTATACGCTGTGGCGACATTCTACGCATCGTTTCGGCTTGCGCCCAAGGGTGCGCACGAAGTGTCGCTGTGCATGGGCACCGTGTGCTATCTCAAGGGTTCAGCCGGCATTTCCCAAGCCATCTGTAAGGAATTTAAGGTCGCTCCTAGCGGCACGACGGCCGACCGATTGTTCACCTTCACCGCGGTAAACTGCGTGGGTGCCTGCGCTCTTGCGCCGGTAATGGTTGTGGATGGCAAATACTACGACGGCGTTACGTCTGAATCCGCACTTGAGATTTTGCAGGGGCTTGGTCCTGCTGAACAAGCCGCCCAAGCTGATGCGAAGGAGGCCGCAGAGTGATTGATGCCCCGGCAAGATTTGCCAGTATCGCCGATTTCGAAGGCTTTGCCCGGTCTTTGCGCAGCCAGGACAGAACCGGCACCAGGTCTGTAAGACTTTGCATGGGCACGGGCTGTCAGGCCAAAGGTGCTGCCAGACTGTACGAGCTGTTTGAAGAGGCAATAGAGTCCGCCTCGGGGCGGGGTCGGGCCGGCAATATCGAGGTAAAGCCCACAGGCTGCCACGGATTGTGCCAGCGCAGTCCCATCGTAGTCGTCGAGCCAGCAGGAATCTTTTACCAGCAGGTTGAAGAGCCTGACGTCGCTGAGATTTTCCGTGAAACTGTGCTTGGAGGAAGGGCGGTGCCCAGGCTGCTGTATCAGGACCCTGAATCGGGCAGAAAACTCGAAGCGGCAGAAGAAATACCTTTCTATAAGGTTCAGCAGCGGATCGTATTGTCACAGAACGGCCGGATCGACCCCACAAAAATCACCGACTACATTGCCGCAGGAGGGTATAGTGCTCTGGTGAAGGCGTTGACCTCGATGACGCCTGAAGAAGTGATCGCCGAGGTGGAAGTGGCGGGACTGCGAGGCCGGGGCGGCGGGGGATTCCCGACCGCAAGAAAATGGCGATCCTGCCGGTCCGCCGCTGGCGGACCCAAGTATGTCATCGGCAATGGCGATGAAGGCGACCCCGGAGCCTACATGGACCGTTCTCTTATGGAAGGCAATCCGCACTCGGTTATCGAGGGCATGCTTATCGGGGCGTACGCAATCGGTTCGGAAAAGGGTTATATCTATGTCCGCAATGAATATCCGCTTGCGGTGAAGTACTTAAGAACCGCGATCTCCCAAGCCCAAGAAATCGGACTGCTTGGCGAAAATATCCTGGGCACTTCCTTTTCTTTCGATATTCAGATCAACCGCGGCGGCGGGGCGTTTGTCTGCGGCGAGTCCACAGCGCTGATGGCATCACTAGAAGGCCGACCGGGCGAACCCAGAGCAAAATACGTCCATACAGTTGAAAGCGGTCTGTGGGGAAAGCCCACCAACCTTAACAACGTCGAAACCTGGGCGAATATCCCGCACATCATAAACCGGGGCGGAAAGTGGTTCGCCGGCATCGGCACAGAAAAGTCCAAAGGGACCAAGGTATTCAGCCTGGTCGGCAAGATCGCTAATAGCGGCCTGGTAGAAGTGCCAATGGGCATTACGCTGCGGCGGATAATTTATGAAATCGGCGGCGGAATACGCGACGGCAAAAAGTTCAAGGCGGTGCAGACTGGAGGCCCATCCGGCGGATGTATACCCGCCGAGCATCTCGATGCCCGCGTGGACTATGAGGAGCTGACCAACCTCGGCTCTATGATGGGCTCGGGGGGCTTAATCGTTATGGACGAGGATACCTGTATGGTGAACATCGCCAGGTACTTCACCGATTTTCTACTGAACGAATCCTGCGGCAAGTGTACGCCTTGCCGTGAAGGCCTGGCCCAGATGCGGCACATCCTCCAGGGTATCACCAAAGGAGATGGACAAGCAGGCGACGTAGAGAAGCTGCAGGCTCTGGCAGAGATTCTTTCCGGAACAGCTCTTTGTGCCCTGGGTGCAACGGCGGCAAATCCGGTTCTTTCCACCATACGGTATTTCCGTGACGAATATGATGCGCACATTCTGGATCGCCGCTGCCCGGCTAAAGAGTGCCGGGGACTTTTCATTTACCAGATCGACGCCGAAGCCTGTAAAGGCTGTGGAATTTGTCTTAAGAACTGCCCGGTCGATGCGATTACGGGGGAAAGAAAAGCTCCGCATGTAATCGACGAGCAAAAATGCACTCGCTGCGGAACGTGCTGGGAGAAATGTCCCTTCACCGCAGTGCTAAAGGTATAGGGGTGTGGCACGGCCATCCTGGCCGTGTTTTTCACGGGCTGCAAGCCCGTGCCACAGGGATAACTGATGCCCACGGTAACCATAGATGGACATAGCGTTGAGGTAGAAAGGGGGGCGACGGTTCTGGATGCCGCCAGATATGCCGGCATCTGGATCCCTACGCTCTGCTATCACCCGGCCCTTTCCAGCGAAGCCTCATGCCGGCTGTGCATGGTAGAGCTTGACCGCGGCGACTGGCGGCAACTGGTTACAGCCTGCAATTATCCTGTGCGTCACGATGTCATCGTTTACGTCATGAGCGAACGTGCTCAGCAGGCTCGTCGCGGCGTGATGGAGCTGCTGTTGGCCCGGTCGCCTGACAGCCAGGAGCTGAAAGAATTGGCCGAGCGGATGGGCGTCAAAGGAACACTCTGGCCAAAAGTCACCGAGAGTCAGCGGAACTGTATCTTATGCGGCCTATGCGTTCGCGTATGTGAGCAGATAATCGGCAAATCTGCTATCGGATTTGCCGGGCGCGGGGCGGACCGAACGGTGGCTGCGCCTTTTCGCCAGCCCTCGGAAGACTGCATTGGCTGTGGGGCGTGCGCGGCCGTTTGTCCGGTCGGAACTATCGAAGTCAGAGTTCACAAAGATGAGTGTGAGGTGGAAATATCGCCGTTTAAGTCGCGTGTGAAGCTTCTTGTCTGCAAGCAGTGCGGAGCGCCTATTCTCAGCACGCAGGTATGTGAGCAGGCCCTACGAAATGTAGGATGGGCAACTTGTTTGCCCATGCAGGCCTGCTCGCAAGGGAATGTCGGCATGGGCAGAAAATCTGCCCATGCTACGTTCTGGCCAGAGCTGCGCAAGCGTTTGCGCCTCTGCCCGAAATGCAGGAGATTACAAACGGCTGGTAGGGTGGCAAGCCCCTAATTGTCAATTTTCAATTGTGCGACGGAGAGTGTTTATGGATGCTAAGAAACGTAGTAGTGATAAAGCAGCACAGAAAATGATAGCCCAAATGGCCAAATCCGGCCAGCAGAACGCCTGGGACAGGCTTGATGCTCAGTTGCCGCAGTGTGGCTTTGGCAAACTGGGGCTGTGCTGTCGTATTTGCACGATGGGGCCGTGCCGGATTGACCCGTTTGGCGAGGGGCCGCAACTTGGGGTTTGCGGCGCCGACGCCGATACAATCGTGGCGCGGAACTTTCTGCGGGCAGTTGCGGCCGGCTGCAGCGCCCACAGCGACCATGGTCGAGGCGTTGCCGAAGTATTTCTGGCGGCAGCCAAAGGCGAGGCCCCGGGCTACCAGCTCAAGGACACGTTGAAGCTGTATAAGCTGGCTCAAGAGATGGGCGTCCAGACTACTAAAGACCGATCCGCCAATGAGATTGCCGGCGATGTCGGGCGAATTGCGCTGGACGAGTTCGGAAAGTCACAAGGTACACAGCTAATGGCTCGCCGGGCGCCAAAACCACGCCGGGAAATCTGGGAAAAGCTCGATATAACGCCGCGAGCGGTCGACCGCGAAGTGGTCGAGGCCCTGCACAGAACTACTATGGGCGTGGATCAGGATTATAAAAGTATCCTTATGCACGCCAGCAGAACAGCCCTTGCCGATGGCTGGGGCGGGTCGATGCTGGCTACCGAGCTGCAGGATGTCCTTTTCGGCACGCCTTATCCAGGCCGGGGCGAAGTGAACCTGGGCGTTCTGAAAAAGAACGAAGTGAATATCATTGTTCACGGGCATGAGCCTATTCTCTCGGAGATGGTGGTGGCTGCGGCTGCCGATAATGACCTGCTGGCTGAGGCCAAAAACGCGGGCGCCAAAGGAATCAATGTCGCGGGCATTTGCTGTACCGCCAACGAGCTGCTGATGCGGCATGGAGTGCCCATAGCCGGCAACTTCCTTTCTCAGGAGCTGGCCATCGCCACCGGAGCGGTCGAGCTGATGGCGGTCGACGTGCAGTGCGTAATGCAGGGACTGGCGGAAATCGCCAGGTGCTTCCACACCAAGCTGATCACCACCTCCGACAAGGCAAAAATCCTCGGCGTTCAGCATATTCCGATGGAAGTAAAATCCGCGCTTAGCACAGCCAAAGAGATAGTCAGGATGGCTATCGAGAACTACAAAAATCGCGGCGAGGTTACCATCCCGAACCAAAAGTCCAAGGCGGTGGTCGGCTTTAGCCACGAGTCTATCAACTATATTCTGGGCGGCAGATTCCGAGCCAGTTACCGGCCGCTGAATGACAATATTATAAATGGCCGAATCCGCGGCGTCGTGGGTATAGTCGGCTGCACTAACCCGAAGGTCCAGCAGGACTATACGCATACCACGCTGGCAAAGGAGCTGATTAAGCGTGACATCCTGGTGCTGACGACCGGCTGTGCCGCGATTGCCTGCAGTAAGATAGGCCTGGCAAATCCCAAGGAGGCTCTGCAGTTTGCCGGGCCGGGTCTGCGGGAGGTCTGCGAAGCGGTGGGCATTTCGCCGGTGCTGGTGTGCGGCAGTTGCGTGGACAATAGTCGCCTGTTGGTGGCGTGCAGTGAAATCGTGCGAGAGGGCGGCTTGGGCGAGGACATCTCCGAGGTGCCGGTTGCCGGCGCGTGCCTGGAGTCGATCACCGAAAAGGCGATTTCCATCGGGCAGTATTTTGTGGCCAGCGGCGTGTTAGTGGTTTTCGCCAAAGAACTGCTGCCGATTGCCGGCAGTAAAAACGTCAGTGACTATTTGTTCGGCGGAATTGAGAAAGACTTAGGCGGCCGGTGGGCCGTCGAGTCTGATCCGGTTAAGGCCGCCGAACTTATACACGCACACATCGAAAGCAAACGCGACTCCCTGGGAATAAACGTCGAGAAAGAGCGAAAGCTCTACGACATGGCAGACCGACGATCGCTCGCCGTGGAATGAAAACTGGATTCTCATCGATGAAAGGTTAGATTATGTCGAAAATCATTGCTTCAGCGGCGATACGTGGTGCTCATAAGATAGCTAAGCAGGCTGAGGATATTCTGTCACGGGCCATTAAAGAAAAAGGCAAAGACTGCCCGGTCGCGTTTCCCAACACCGGCTACTACATGCCGATCATATATTCCATGACCGGCATGGCTGTCGAAAGACTCGGCGACTTTGACCGGGTCATGGCGGAAATCAAGAGCTTATTGCCGCCGCCGGTTGACGATGATTTGTGGATACCATATTTGGGGCCGACCCTCGATGCGGGCATGGCGACACTTTTTGCAGAGGAAATTATCGAGTCGTGTAAATACGTAATCGGGCCTAATCCTGTAGACGGTATTTGGCTCGGCGCGGCGGACGATGTAATCCTGCGCGAACGCGGCATTCAGTTTGTTGACGGCACCGCCCCCGGATTTGCGGCGGTGGTTGGCGCCGCACCAGATGTTGAAACGGCGGTGGACATCGCCCGCAAATTGCAGCAGCGATGCTTGTACGTTTTTATGCACGCGCATCACAACGGCACTACGTTTGCTGAACAACTTGTCCAGGGCGGCGTGCAACTGGGCTGGGAAACCCGCCTCGTGCCTTTCGGCAGAGATATTACCTCAGCGGTATATGCGCTGGGTTTTGCCAGCCGGGCGGCGCTTAGCTTCGGAGGCGTCCAAGCTGGTGATTTCCACCGTAATCTTATCTACAATAAGAACAGGATTTTTGCCTTCGTCCTGGCTCTGGGCACGGTTACCGATGAATGGTATGCTAACGCCGCCGGGGCGATCAATTACGGATTTCCGACCATCGCCGACTCCGACATTCCGCAAATTCTACCGACCGGCGTATGCACTTATGAGCACGTGGTGTCCAATATTCCGCACGGCCAGATCGTAGAAAAGGCCATCGAAGTTCGCGGCTTGAAGATAAAGGTCTCGCAGATCCCTATTCCTGTGGCCTATAGCCCTGCGTTTGAGGGTGAGCGCATCCGCAAGGAAGACATGCACTGCGAGTTCGGCGGCCAGAGAACGCCGTCTTTTGAATGGCTGCGAATGCTGGATATCGCCGAGGTGGAGGATGGCAAGGTAGAACTAAAAGGCTCAGACGTTGCCTCGCTCGCTGAAGGAGGAAAGCTGCCGCTGGGGATCGTTGTTGAGGTGGCGGGAAGAAAAATGCAGCCCGATTTTGAGCCGGTGCTGGAGCGGCAGATTCATAGGTTTATGAACGAGGCACAGGGACTATGGCACATGGGCCAGCGCGACATGAACTGGATTCGAATCTCCAAAGATGCCTTCAAGGCGGGATTCAGGCTTGAGCATATCGGCAAAATCCTGCACGCCAAATATCACGACGAGTATTCCAGCATCATAGACAAGGTGCAGGTCAAAATTTTCACCGACCAGGCTAAAGTGGTGGAGCTGTGTGAAATTGCCCGCAAGGTATTCGCCGAGCGTGACGAACGNNGAGGACGTCGAGACGTTCTATTCCTGCACGTTGTGTCAGAGTTTTGCTCCGAATCACGTCTGTGTCGTTTCGCCGGAACGTCCCGGCTTGTGCGGGGCCTACAGTTGGCTGGACTGCCGGGCGGCCTATGAAATAACGCCATCGGGGCCGAATCAACCCATCGCGAAGGGCAGCTGCATTGAGCCTAAGATTGGCCAGTGGGACAAGATAAACGCATTTGTTCAGCAGGTCAGCCGGGGCGGCGTCCAGCGAATGAGCCAGTATAGCATGATTACCGACCCGATGACTTCGTGCGGCTGCTTCGAATGTATCGCCGCGGTGCTGCCCTCGACGGGCGGAATAATGATTGCCAACCGGGAATTTGCCGAGATGACGCCGTGCGGGATGAAATTTTCGACGCTTGCCGGCACCGTGGGCGGCGGACAGCAGACGCCGGGCTTTATCGGCCACTCGAAGCACTACATCAACTCCAGGAAGTTTATAGCCGCAGAAGGCGGAATCCGCCGGATTGTATGGATGCCTACGATGCTCAAAGAAGAAATTAAAGATAACTTCATCAAAAGGGCGCAAGAGCTCGGATTGGGCGGCGAAGAGTTCCTCGCCAAGATCGCTGATGAAACTACCGCCGCCACCGAAGAGCAGGTCCTGGAGTTTATTACCAGAGCCGGCCATCCGGCAACGAGCATGGAACCGATGTTCTAACTCATCGCTCGTGGCTTGTGCCTCGTCGCTCGCAGGAAGGGATAGGGACCGAAAGAAAGGAAAGCATTATGGCGTTAACGGGGTTAGAGATTTTTAAGCTGTTGCCCAAGACTAACTGCAAAAAGTGTGGAATGCCTACCTGTCTGGCTTTTGCAATGCAGCTCGCTCAGAAACGTGCCAAGCTGGAGGACTGCCCACACGTTTCGCAAGAATCCAAACAGAAACTCGCAGCCGCTGCGGCTCCGCCGATGCGCAAGGTCGTATTTGGCCGAAAAGATGCGCAACTGACGGTCGGGCAGGAGACCGTGATGTTCCGGCACGAAGAGAAATTCTACAATCCGACAGTGCTGGCTGTAACCATCTCGGATAAATTGTCCGGCAACGATTTGAACAGCCGCATCAAGGCTGTGAATTCACTGCAGTTCGAGCGAGTCGGAACCAAGATTGGCGTAAGAGCCATCGCGGTCACGAACGACAGCGGCTCGCCCGAGCCTTTCGCCCAGGTCTGTGCGCAAGCGGCAAAGCAGGCTTGCCCCGAGCCCGGTCGAGGGGGCTGGTCCCGGGAGAGGCGCGCCAATAATTCCCCGGCAGATTCCTCGACTTCGCTCGGAACAAGTTTAGCCCTGATTCTGGTGACAGAGTCACCGCAGGCTGCTGCTGCGGCTCTAAAACAAATCAAGGATACTGCGGGAACACCGCTATTGGCAGCAGCGACTGCTAAGAATGCTGAAGAAATGGCCAAGGTTGCCAAAGAGAACGGCTGCCCGCTCGTGGCAAAAGCTGAGTCGATTGAAGCACTTGCCGATTTAAGCGAGAAAATCAAGGCCGCGGGGGTGGAGGATATCGTGCTTAATCTTTCGACCGGCAGCTTAAAAGAAAAGCTCTATAACATGACCAGGATGCGGGTTCTGTCGCTCAAGAAGGTGTTCCGGCCTTTAGGTTATCCCACTGTATCCTTCGTGCTCGGCGGCAGCCCAGAGCAGCAGATGGCGGAGGCTTGTAGCCTGATCTGCAAGTATTCGAGCATCGTGGTGGTCGAGACGGTCGAGCCATACGCCATTTTGCCCATGCTCACCTGCGTGATGAATATCTTCACCGATCCGCAGAAGCCCGTCCAGGTGGAGCCGAAAGTGTATGCTATCGGCGAACCGGGCGAGAATTCGCCTCTTATGTTTACGACTAACTTTTCGCTGACCTATTACACTGTGGAATCCGATGTTGAGGCAAGCAGAGTCCCCAGCTACATCCTCGTGGTCGATACCGAGGGCACCAGCGTGCTGACAGCATATTCAGGAGACAAGCTCAACGAGAAAACGGTAGCTGATGCGATGGCCAAGGGTAACGTGGCCAGCCTGGTCAAGCATCGCAAATTGATAATTCCGGGCTATGTCGCGGTGATGAGCGGCAAACTGGAAGAAGCCACGAACTGGGAAGTTATGGTAGGGCCGCGGGAAAGTGCTATGCTGCCCAAATATCTTAAGGAAGTCTGGAAGTGACCGGATAACGGTCATCCTGAGCCCTTCGCTGGGCTCAGGGTAAACTCCGCCAAGCCTTTAGCCCTGAGCGAAGGCGAAGGGGAAGGATATGGCTCGCGGCCAGGATGCTTCGCCTGGCGGCTCAGCAGAATCGAGAATCGAGCGTGGAAGAGACCAAGAAGAAAAAATATACGATTCGTTTTGAACCGAGCGGCCTGAAGACCGAAGTTGCCGGCGGAACGGTTCTGCTGGACGCGGCTCGGCAGGCGGGCATCTATCTAAGCAGCATCTGCGGCGGCGACGGATACTGCGGCAAATGCAAAGTGGTCGTCGATGAGGGGCAATTTCAGGCAAGGCCCAGCCCCTTACTTACTCCGGATGAAACCCGCGAAAATATGGTGTTGGCCTGTCAGACCAGGATACTTTCAGATATGATTGTGACTGTTCCAAAGTTCCACGCTTTGGAAACCAGTCAAATCCTTATGGACGTCGATACCCGCCGGTTCAGCGAGCTTGCCGGCGAGGTGCAGGCGGGAGTTTTCCCGTTTGATCCGCTGGTGCAGAAACTATATCTGGAAATGACGCCGCCGAGCGTTCAGGACCACACCGCTGACCATGAACGTCTGTATTTGGCTATCCGAGAAAAAATTGACGCCCCGATAATGCAGACCGGCTTTCGCATCCTTCAAAAAATTCCCCGCGTGTTACAGGATTCAGGCTACAAAGCAACTGTCACTATTGGCCGCCGGGGCGGAACCACTGAAGTTATCGAAGTCGAGCCGGGCAACCACAGTGCGAGAAATTTTGCCGTCGCTGTCGANNACTCTGGATGCCGAAGCGACATATAACAGCCAAATAAATTTCGGCGATGATTACATCCGCCGAATCATCTACGCGGAGGAAAATAACGCCTTTGACGAGATGCAGAATCGCCTCGTACACGATGCAAACAGTTTGATTGTCACGTTGGCTACCAGACAAAAGATAGATTTGCAGGACATCACCACTGTTATATGCGCCGGCAATACGGCGATGGTACATTTTCTGCTCAATCTTGACCCTACGCGGATACGCCGGGAGCCTTACATTGCTTCCGCTGGTTTTATTCCGCCCATTCGGGCAGCGGAAGTGGGCATCCAGATTAATAAACGCGGGTTACTATATTGCCTGCCCGGCGTGGCTGCTTACGTTGGAAGTGACATTGTGGGAGGCGTATTGACTACCCGGCTTTTCACCAAGAAAGGAACCTGCCTTTTTACCGATATCGGCACAAACGGCGAGGTGGTTCTGGGCAATAAAGACTGGATGGTCTGTGCCTCCAGCTCGGCAGGCCCGGCGTTCGAAGGAAGCGGCGTCAAGCACGGTATGAGAGCTGGTGCCGGCGCAATTGAGAAACTAAACTTATGCGGCGATGGTTCTGTCGAATTCAAGACCATTGGTAACACTGCCCCTGTGGGCATCTGCGGGTCGGGACTTTTGGATACACTTGCCGAATTATTTGTGCACGGCATCATAGACCGAACCGGCCGATTCAACCCCGCAATAAATTGCCGTGCTCCGGCAGGCTCCGCCCTGACGAGCGGGGCTAAATATTCAGAAGGTGACGAAGGCCGGCAGTTCGAATTAGTGGCGGCAGGTAATGAGCATCAGCAGATAGTAATTACTCAGGCGGACATCGACAATCTTGTTCGCTCCAAGGCGGGCGTTTTTGCCGCCATTCGGGTCCTTATGGAATCGACCCAGACAAAGCTGGCGGATTTGGATGCGATTTACGTGGCGGGCGGCTTCGGAAACTTTCTGGACGTGCGGCATGCGATCACTATTGGAATGTTACCGGATGTGCCTCTGGAAAAAATCCAGTTTGTCGGAAACACATCCATCGCCGGAGCAAAAACCGTCTTGTTGAGCCGAAAGGCCTTGAAAACTGCCGAAAAGATAGCTGAAAGTATGACATATTTTGATTTGATGAGTCATTCACGTTATATGGATGAGTTCATAAAGGCGTGCTTTTTGCCTCATACCGATTTATCGCTGTTTCCGTCGGTGACTGAGACTGTAATGCATCGTGCGTGATGAGTATGACAACAACGATAGCAATAAGTGGAAAGGGCGGATCGGGCAAAACCACGGTGGCCGCGATGATTGTCAGGCTCCTTCGCGAGCAGGGAGCAGGCCCGATACTGGCGGTTGATGCCGATGCGAATTCGTGCCTGGGCCTGACGTTAGGGGTTGAGCCGGCCGGCACTATCGCTGAAATCCGCGAGGATGCACGGGCAAAACCCTCCATCAACGCAGGTACAGATAAGCTGCGGGCGTTTGAATATGGCATCCAGCAGGCGATTACGGAGGCGTCCGGCCTCGATTTGCTTACTATGGGTCGGCCGGAAGGACCGGCCTGCTACTGTGCGGTAAACAACCTGCTGCGCCAGTTTCTGGATAAATTAAGTTCGCAATATCAGTTTGTGATTATAGACAATGAGGCCGGAATGGAGCATCTTTCCCGCCGAACCACCAACAATGTGGACCTACTTTACATTGTTACAGAGGCGACTTCGCTCGGAGCGCTTAGTGCCAAAAGGATTTTTGCTCTTGCCAAACAGCTGCCCATCGTGGTAAAAGAAGCTGGTGTGGTCTGGAACAAAGTTGAAGGTGCTGCGGGCTGCGAGCCAAGATTAGACGACGTGGAAACGCTGGGCCGCGTGCCGATGGACCAATCTGTTCTGGATGCGTCTATCCAGGGCAGAACCATCTTTGATCTCGACCCCAATAGCCCGGCTCTTTTGGCTGTGCGAAGGATGACCGAACAGAAGATAATAGTAAGGTTTTGACTATGCATAAATCAAAGAAAGCAGTTTCTCGCAATATAGGGGTCGAGATCGGTGCGATCTGTAGCAAGTATTTCTTGAAATCGCGGCACCTTCACTACGGGTATTGGACCAGCGACCTGGAAGTGGACATAGCCAACTTGCGTATCGCCCAGGAGAATTACGCCAGGTTCCTCGTTTCACATATCCCGCCTGGCGTAAAGAGCATCTTGGATGTTGGATGCGGATTCGGCCGGATAGCCGAGATGCTTTTTGATGCTGGATATCAGGTGGACTGTGTCTCTCCCAGCCCCTATCTTAGCAGCCAGGTGCGCCAACTATTGGGCGCCAGGAGCCATGTCTTTGAGTGTCTCTATGAAGAGCTGGAAACGGACAATCGCTACGATCTGATCCTGTTCAGTGAGAGTTTTCAATATATCAAACCGCAAGAGGCGCTGAGCAAGACGCTTGGGCTTCTGAAGGAAGGCGGCTATATTTTAATTTGTGATATTTTCAAAAGGGATACTCCAGATAAGAATCTTTTGCCGGGCGGACATCGGCTAAAAACCTTCTATGATATCATCTCACAGTATCCCTTTGAGCTTGTCGAGGACTTAGACATAACTGAGCAAACCGCGCCAACTCTGGATATCGCCAACGATGCGCTTAATGAAGTGGTCAGACCCAGCGCAGACTTAGCACAGCAATTCTTGAATGATCGATATCCTCTGATGTCAAGATGTCTGAAGTTCCTGTACCGAAAGAGAATATCCAAGATTGGTGAGAAGTATTTCAGCGGGGCAAAAACGGGCGAAAACTTCAAGAAGTTTAAATCCTATCGTTTGCTCTTGTACAGGCAAGCCGATGTGATAGCCGACAGGCCGCGAGTCACCAGCGACGGGTCTTTGGAGGTCTAATATGCCGGTTCCGGAAGTTGCAGACAGCTTTACCGGGCAGATTAACCAAATTACTCTTGGCGCTGCCAAGGCCGAGGGCGGCAGCCGAACAAAAACGGTAACGGTGGGCGGAGCTAAAAACGTCGTCTATGGCGGCTCATTTGATGACGCCGGCGAAAAACCCGTTATCGCTATGGATGTTCTCGACAGCAAGCCGCATGATTGGCCCGGTGCCCTGGCCGAGCAATATAAAAATGTCTTTGACAGCCCAGGCGATTGGGCCAAAAAGTGCGTCCAGGAGTTTGGAGCAGAACTAATCTGCCTGAAGTTCGATGGCATCCAT
The DNA here is from genome assembly GCA_017885385.1 of Planctomycetota bacterium. GTDB lineage: Bacteria > Planctomycetota > Phycisphaerae > Sedimentisphaerales > Anaerobacaceae > JAFNGF01. Next base: position 2,622 of record JAFNGF010000206.1, on the reverse strand, counting down.
CCGGATAGGCAAAATAGAGACGCTGCTCATGCTGTGAAGGTCACCGAGCAGGTGCTCAGGGCGGTCGGTGTTCCGCTGGTACTCTGGGGCTGTGGAAACGACGAAAAAGACAATGCGGTTATGCCCAAGGTCAGCGGCGCCGCCAAAGGCGAAAAGTGTTTGCTTGGAACCATCAAGCAGGACAACTACAAATCGCTGACCGCTATCGCTCTGGCGGACGGGCATTTTCTTATCGCTGAGGCCCCTCTCGATATCAATATCGCCAAGCAGATTAACATCTTGGCTTCCGATATGGGCTTTCCGCTGGGAAGAATCGTGATGTTCCAGGCTACCGGTGCACTGGGCTACGGCGTAGAATATGCCTATTCGATTCAGGAGAGGCAGCGATTAGCCGCCCTTACCGGCGATAAAATGATGGCGATGCCGGTCATTTGTGACGTCGGCTACGAATCCTGGCGGGCTAAAGAGGCGAAGCTTGCCGATGCTCCCGGCTGGGGGCCGGCTGAGAATCGCGGCCCGATGTGGGAGGCCGCTACCGCTGTCTGTCTGCTTCAGGCGGGCGTCGACATTATTCGAATGCGCCACCCAAAAGCGGTGGAAACGGTTAGGAAGTTTATCAGCGAAATCTGGTCGTGAACTCCCAATTTAGAATTTGGAATTGAGGATTGACAGGGGTCAGTACAATGATACTGATTGCGGAACGAATTAACGGGATGTTCAAAGATGTCAAGCAGGCCATCCAGGAGAAGAACAGGAAGGTAATTCAGGACCTGGCCAATAAGCAAACCGACGCCGGAGCTTCGTATCTCGATGTAAACGTGGGTACTGCCGCCGCAGACCAGGAAGGAACGATGCAATGGCTTGTGGAGACCATTCAGTCCGCCAAAGGCGGATGCTCCACGCCGTTGTCTCTCGATTCGCAAAAGCCCAACGTGATCGCCGCCGGACTTAAAGTAATCAACGCCGAAAATGGAGTCCTTCTGAATTCGACGCCGTTGAATAAGAAAACCGATGAAGAAATTCTGGATAAATATATTGAGATGGCCAACCAGGCCGGGCCGAAAGCCTGCATCATTGCACTTACTATGGACAAAAACGGCGTGCCGCAGGATACCGACACTCGTGTGGCCATAGCTGCGGACATTGTGACCAAGGCGATGGAGAAGGGCTTTGATGCTCAGCGGCTGTTTATTGACCCCATCGTATTGCCCCTCAAGGTGCCGAACGCCCAGGTTCAGCCGGGCAATATCCTTGCTGCTATGGACCAGATACGATTTCTGTCGGATCCGCCGCCGCATATTACGGTGGGCCTATCAAATATTTCACAGGGAGCAGCCGAAAGAAGCCTGATAAACCGGGTCTTTCTGGCTATGGCTATGTCACACGGCCTGGACTCTGCAATCGCCGATGTGCTCGACGAGGACCTGATGAACGTGGTAGCCGCCAGTGACATGCTGATGAACAAACAAATATACTCGGACTCTTTTCTCAAGGTCTACAAGACGGTGAACAAGTGAGGAGCGGGTCTAATTTTTGTGCTGCCGGAACGCCAAACAATAAGCGCCTGCCACGAAAAGTCCGCCGCCCACGATATTGCCAATCGTTACCGGCAAAAGGTTGTGCAGCAAGAAGGAGCTCCAGGTTAGTCCTGCCAAATTTCCTGAAAGCCCCGCTGCGCCAGCCACAGCCTGATTAGCTTTCAATACCAACCCCACAGGAATGAAATACATGTTGGCAATGCTGTGCTCAAAGCCGCTTGCAACAAAGGCCATAATTGGGAAGTAAACGCCTAAAATTTTGCTCGCGACATCTTGCCCTGCAGCCGCCAGCCACACCGCCAGACACACCAGCCAGTTGCAGCCGATACCTCGGCAGAAGGCCTCGACAAAGGATAGGTTCACTTTCGCGCTAGCGATCTTTAAGGCCTCTGCCCCAACGCCGAGATGTCCCAGCTTCCACAGACCTGAATAATACACAATCACCACAAGCAGAAGCGACCCGGCAAAGTTTGACAGATACACGATGCTCCAATTACGCAGCAGCTCCCCCGTTTTCATGTTTCGCTGCATCCTGCAACCTAACATCAGACAGTTCCCGGTGAAAAGCTCCGCCCCGCCGATGACCACAAGCATCAGGCCGACGCTGAATACACTTCCGGCGATGAACTTTGAAAAGCCAACGCCCATATATTTGGCAAGGTCGTGGGTCACTGTAGTAGACAGCTCCGCCCCGAAGCCAATATAGACTCCAGCGAGGATGCCGAGGACAATAAGGCTCGTCACCGGCAGTGAAGCTTTCTGCTTCGATGTTTCCTCAACTTTCTTACAAATCTCGCAAGGAGTTAAAAATCCACCCATGGTTCTTGCCTTCCATTCTTAAGCAGTATGCCTTTCACTGAAAATTGGCGCCTTTGCCAAACCTGTTCTTGCCGCAATTTCCACTGTCTGGTAAAAACAATTCTCAATTGTCAGTTTCCAATTGTCAATTTTCAATTTTTTATTTGGGCGTGCTTCCAGTATAATAGCCCGCCACGATTCGGTTGCGCAGTGTATCTTTGAGTGGCGTTCAACGATAGTTGCCCGAAGTGAGGAGACACTATGAAACTTGACCCGACGAAGATGA
>JAFNGF010000205.1 GCA_017885385.1 Planctomycetota bacterium | reverse complement strand
CAGGCATTTCCCACCCTGCTGGCAAGGGCGGCGCCCGTAGACTTTGTTCAGGATTTAACGGACCTGCTAACCGATAAGGCCGGCGAGCTTGACCCGGAAAGACTGCTCGCCGAAGTTCTAAATATGGCTGCGTGCAAGGCAGCGATCAAGGCAGGGCAAAAGCTGAGCAGCAGCGAAATAGTACAATTGCTTGCTGATAGGCAGCGCACAGAATCTGCAGGCCGGTGTCCACACGGTAGACCCACCACAATAAAATTCTCGATAAGCGACCTGGAAAAGCAGTTTAAGAGGACCTAAATGAACAAGCTGTGGCGGCTATTGCTGACAATCTTATGCTTGGCAGGCGCGGGATTCCTTATAGCCAAAATGCTTCAAGACCGGGATGCAGCCACTACTTCTCTGCCGGCTCAGCCTGACCGGATCGTTTCGCTTGCGCCAAACCTTACCGAAATTCTCTTTGCGCTGGGCCTCGGAGAAAAAGTCGTTGCTGTTTCCAGCGACAGCGATTATCCGCCCGAGGCAGCCAACAAGAATAAGGTGGGGACATTCTGGCAGCCGAATACCGAAGCCATCATTGCGTCCAAGCCGGACCTGGTGATTACAGAGAATTTTGAGCAGCAAAAATCGGCGGCGGAAACCTTGAAACGCCTGGGCTACAAGGTCTTGACCCTGAAAATCGAGAGTGTTGAAGAACTTCTGGCCGGAATCAAGGATATTGGCGCCGCCACAGACGCCCAAAACCGTGCCGACAAGCTGGTTGAAGACATCGCCAATCGGCTGAATAATCTGCGATCGAAACTTGCCGGAACAGATAAAGTCAAAGTCCTGTGGGTGGTACAGGCTGAACCTTTACGGGTGGCAGGCAGAAGTACGTTCCTGAATGAGTTAATCGAGCTGGCCCGTGGAGAAAATGCTATTGGCCCCACTATCCAACAATATCCGCCTATAGGTACTGAAGAGCTTTTGGCTTGCGGTGCAGAGACAATAATCCAATCGGCAATGGGAGTCAGCAATATCCCTGAACAGCAGCAAGCGGCGGAAAGATTTTGGAGCAAATGGCTGACACTGCCCGCTGTCAAGAATAACAGAATTTATGTTATTGATCCGGATACCACGTTGAGATTAGGCCCAAGATTATGCCAGGGACTGGAGCTGGTTGTCCATTGTTTGCATCCAGAGGTCGATGAGCACCAACAAGAAACTGCGTTAGGAATCAGGTAAACCAATGGCTCAAGTTCTGACCGCAAGAAGTCTGGCAATCAGAGTCTTGCTCTGCCTGGCGGTGCTTGCAGTAGTAATGTGCGTGTGCGCCCTGGTGGGTTCGCAAAAGATTTCTTTGAAAAAGGTCTTCGCCGGTCCCGGCAGGTCGCCCGGCGAAAACATCGACTACGAAATCCTGGTCGGCATCAGACTGCCGCGAGTGGTCTTGGCGGCTTTGGTGGGAGCAGCCTTAGCCTGTTCGGGCGTGGTGCTGCAGGCAATTCTGCGAAATCCTCTGGCGGATCCCTACATTCTTGGAATATCAAGCGGAGCAGGATTGGGGGTGATTATTGCGGTCATATCGGGATTAACCTGGAGTTTCTGCGGCGGATCACCGCTGTCGGTCTTTGCATTTGCCGGGGCGATTGCGACTGTCTGGCTGGTCTGGTTCGTTGGGCATTTCACAGGAAAGGCGCAAGTGACAAGCCTGCTGCTGGCCGGCGTGGTGATAAATGCTTTTTTTTCAGCGGTTATTATGTTTCTTACATCTATAGCCAGAAGCGATCAAGTATATTCGACCATATTTTGGCTGATGGGCAATATAACAGAGAAAAATCTATCCGTGCTGGGCGTCAGTGCAGGTTGTATCCTGGCAGGTACTATCGGCCTATTTGGCGTTTCTCAGCGGCTGAATATTTTAAGCCTCGGAGAACAGGAGGCAAAAGGTCTCGGCGTGGACACGGCAAAAACCCAGATAGTTGCCTTTGCCCTTGCAGCCTTTATAACCGCTATCGCTGTGAGCCTGAGCGGCCTGGTCGGGTTTGTGGGTCTGGTCGTTCCTCACGGAGTTCGCCTGGTAGCGGGGCCTGACCATCGACAACTGCTGCCCATCAGTGCGATAATCGGCGGTGCATTTCTGGTTGCCGCCGACACGCTGGCGCGGATGATCGTCGCCCCTGCCCAGCTTCCTGTGGGCGTAATTACTGCCATCGCCGGCGGGCCATTCTTCTTGGTCTTGCTGGCCAGATACAGTAGAAAAATCAGCTGGTTAAAATGAGCAGCATCATAGAAGTCAAAAACCTGAGTTTCGCCTATGCCCCGCACAGAAGGATTCTTGAAGATGTCAGCTTTGACGTCGGAGCGGGAGCATTTCTGTCGGTAGCAGGGCCAAACGGCGCAGGCAAAACCACCCTGCTGAACCTTCTCTGCGGACTGCTCGGCCCCCAGGCCGGCTCCATAATGATAGACACAGCACCAATACAATCCTATTCAGCAAGAAGGCTGGCGCAAAAAATCGCCGTTGTACGGCAGGAATTCGTGCCTGTGTTTGACTTTACGGTCGTAGAGGTCGTCTCGATGGCAAGGACGCCATACTTGGGCACATTTGGATTTGACGGGAAAACAGATAGAGACGCAATCAACCAAGCACTTGAGATAACCGACACCGCGCAATTTGCACGGCGATCGCTGCGAAGCCTAAGCGGCGGCGAGCGACAACGAGTATTCATTGCAAGGGCCCTTGCACAGAATACCGCTATTATGCTTTTGGATGAGCCAACCAGCTTCCTCGACTTGAAACATCAAGTCGGGATATATGATTTGCTAAAAGCCGCTCAGCTCGAAAAAGGCAAAACAATCGTAGCTATAACGCACGATATCAACCTGGCAGCGCAATATTGCGACCAAATCCTGCTTCTGACAGGCAGGAAACCGCCGATGCAAGGCCGAGAAAACGGCGCCCAAAATCACCCCGGCTACCTCATCGGCAAAGCCAAAGATATATTCTCGCCGGAGCAAATTGAAAAAGTCTTCGGCGTCAGAGTCTTTGCCGGTAAGGTTGGCAAGGAGAATTTTTTTATTCCTCTGGGCAGATTTGCAAAAGACAGTGGCCAAGCCAGCATCTCATAGGGCTGCTATTATCGGTACTAACCACGCAGGCTTGCCTACGTAAGCACTTTTGTTTCAAAGACTTACGACTGTCACCCACCTATCCTGGTTAATCGCCGGCACTTATTCTTACATATAGCGAATTTGGATAAGACAATCTCTGTACAGAAGACCTCGCAGTGTGTATAATAGGGGGTTACGTTGAGCTGCCGGCGGTTGGTTGGTGATGAGAAAGGCGCGTAGGAAGTGGTAGAGAAACGAAAAAAAGCTCCAGCTAAAAACGGTCAGGCCAAGCCGAGGAAAAGTCATTTGAGTGCGGCCGATGTTAAGCATTTCAAGCAAATGCTGCTGGAAAAACGCGGAGAGATTCTGCGAAATGTGAGCGAGATCGAGGAAGAGACTCTTAAGAAATCCCGGCTGGATGCAAGCGGAGACCTTTCAAGTATGCCTATCCACATGGCAGACCTCGGAAGCGACAACTATGAGCAAGAGTTCGTGCTGGGTTTAGTGGACAGCGAAAGAAAACTGCTGCAGGAAATCGACGATGCACTGCAGCGTATAGAAGAGGGAGCTTACGGCATTTGCGAAGGCACGGGCAAGCCAATACCGAAAGCTCGACTTAAGGCTCAGCTCTGGGCTCGATATTGTGTTGAGTATGCCCGATCGTTGGAAAAGGGTACGACAAGCGAGCAGGAATAGGCATCGCCGAGCAGCAATAGCGTGAAAGCAACAAACAATAGGAGGCAAAAAAGTCACTTGCAAGAGTCAACCTGGGCTTTGCCCCGCTGCGGTCAACAAATAAAGGCATCATGCCGAAAAAACTAAATTTTTGCCGGTTGAGAAACAACAAACTCTTTGCATTTGCCGACTTGACCTTGTCACTTTTAATTAAATACGACCGGCAAAACAAGCCGTCCGATTTAACAAATAGAACAATAGAGCGGTATCTTAACATGGCACGGAGATGCCCAGTCTGTCACAAGGTCGTTGGAGCATCGCTACGAAAACAGCCGGAGAGCGCAAGATTCTTCCCCTTCTGCTCCCGGCGATGCAAGCTCGTTGACCTGGGTGCCTGGCTGGACGGCCAATACAAGATAGTTTCCCAGCCGGAGTTACAGCAGCCCGGCGAGCCACCCGCTATTTGTCCCGACCAGACTTCGAGCAGGCAATGAATACAAGAATTCGCAAGCAAAATGTGGCAAAATCTCTTGAAACCCGCCGGAAATAGGCTATATATATTTACACCCGTTTCCTGCAGAGGTAATGGTAACTGTAACCCTTTTGAAAGGAAGCAAAATGGCCGGTGAAAAAGAAAAAGAATCGTCTCAGTCGCTTGACAATCTTCCGTTTACGAAAGTATTCCAGACTTTCCGCATCGCTATTCAGCCAAGCAAATTGATAATTGCCCTTATGGCGGTGGTCGTTCTGTGCATAACTGGCTGGATCATGGACTACGTAGTCATTGCCGCATCAGGTGCACCATCCGAAGCGGGCACATTCTCCAGCCTGTGGGATGCAGTTGGCACAGGATTTCACGGTGCAGTTTACTCGCTGTTACTGCTTGATATCTCGGGAGTGGCTACAAACATCGCTGAGTGTTTCGAGGCAATCGGACAGACCATACAAGACCATTACATCTACAGTATCATTTATATTGTGATCGCACTTGTTGTGGTCTCGATTGCCGGCGGAGCTATCTGCCGAATTGCCGCGCTGCAATTTGCGCGGGGCGAAAAACCGGGACTGGGCGAGGCTCTCAACTTCAGCACAAAAAGGTTCGTTAGTTTTTTCGCCGCTCCTTTGACGCCCTTGGGCATCATCGTTTTTATGGGTCTATTCATCTTTGTCTTGGGTCTGATAGGCAACATCCCGTGGGCCGGCGAACTGCTGGTGGGCATTTGTATGCCGCTGACCTTGCTTGCGGGCGGGCTGATGGTAATGGTCTTAATCGGAGCAGTAGCCGGGTTTAACCTGATGTTTCCCGCAGTAGGATACGATGACGCCGACTGCTTTGATGCGATAAGCAGAGCCTTTAGCTACATATACGCAAAACCATGGCGAATGGGTTTCTACACCGCTTTGGCTGCGGTCTACGGGGCGATTTGTTACTTGTTTGTAAGATTTTTCGCCTTCCTGCTGCTGTGGGTATCTCACCGGACACTGCAACTGGGCATTCTGGGCGACAACAGCAAGCTCAAAACTATCTGGCCGCAGCCAAGCTTTGTCGACTTCTTTGGCGGTCCATCTTCTGTACCCAGTATATGGACGGAGTCGGTCGCGGCTTTCTTGGTATACATATTCGTGCTGGTTACGGTCGGATTAGTAATTTCCTTCGTAGTGAGCTTCTATTTTTCAGCCAATACTGTGATCTACGCGCTGATGCGTAACAAAGTTGACAATACCGCTCTGGAGGATGTCTACACCTACCCAGAGGAAACAAAAACCGAGCCGACCACACCTGAATCTAAGCCCGAAGAAACCAAGACGCCGCCGGAGTCGGAAAAACAGCCGGACTAATCATCGCCGGCAGACTGATAGAAGAAGTGCTGTTCAATTAGCGCACGTTGTATCGGGCCAGCGTAGTGGTGTGTGACCAGATTCTATGGCAGGCCCTTGTCATTGCGAGCCCCGNNGGCAATCTCAAAACTATCAATGGTAGAAAATTGCTTCGGTCGGGGAGCCTACCCTGAGCCCAGTCGAAGGGCTCCCTCGCAATGACAATGGCAGATAACATCCTCTCAGCAGTACCGTTACACAATGCCAGAGAAATTAGGCGCACACGCGTAGTGTCGCTGGGTGCTAATTCCTTGACATCAGCCTAAGCCGTTCTTATATTTACGCTGCCGAGAAATTGTGGGCAGAGCTATGGCGTCTGGGAAGATATGTCTGAGTCAGCAAACAACACACAGCAAAAAAGCAAAGGTCAAAGCCCGTTACAACTACCTGTTTCCTCCCCTACGGTACTACTGAGATTTCGCAAGCCACTGATCATACTCGCCCACATAATTGCCTTTGCCGCCTCTTTAATGCTTTCCTTCCTGGTGCTAAATGGTATGCAATTCCCAGGCGGTTGGTTTGTAGAATATTATCTTCCTTTCTTACCGCTCTTTATCGCCGTCAAGCTGGTGGTATTCAGACTTTTCAAGCAATATCGTGGCTGGTGGCGCTATGTAGGGATCTCCGACCTTCTTGGGATTCTGCGAGCTTCACTGGTAAGCACTATAATTATCGTAGCCTTTTGGTTTGCGCTAGTGCCGAATATCGGCCTCCTCCGCACAAATTTACCAAAGATAGAGAACGTCGACGGCGTAGTTATGGCCGATATGTTCAGCACAATTCTGCTGCTGGCCGGACTTCGCATGGTAATTCGCCTGTATTACGAGGAATTCCGCACGGTCAAGGGCAGCCGGCTCAAGAGATTTCTGATAGTCGGCGCCGGCAACGCCGGCGAGGCGCTTCTGCGAGAGATCCACCGTATGCCCATATCGCAATATGAGGTCATAGGCTTTATTGACGATGCCCCTATCAAACAAGGCATTGACATCCATGGCATCCCGGTGCTTGGCACTGCCGAGGAGCTGCCGAAAATCTGCGCTGACCGCAATATTGAAGAAATTGCCATCGCCATGCCATCAGCGAGCCATCAGCAGTTGAGGCGGGTCATTCAGGTGTGCCAAGGTGCTAAAATCCGGTTCCGAACGGTACCGGCAATCACGGACATTGCCTCAGGCAAGTTCCGCGTCTCTCAGATTCGGGACGTTGATATCAATGATTTACTGGGCAGAGAAGTCGTTCAGCTCGACCAGGACTCTATAGAAGCGTTTACTAAAGATAAAGTAATTCTGGTTACCGGAGCCGGCGGCTCGATCGGCTCGGAAATGTGCCGGCAGCTATGTAGATTTAGCCCGAAGTTACTGTTGCTCATTGAGCAGGCTGAAAACCCGCTATTCTACATTGAGCGAGAATTGCAAAGGCAATTTCCTTCCGTCCGCCTTGAAGGCATCATTTGCGACATTACCGACAAGCCGCGCGTAGAGCGCATTATCGAGAAGTACAAACCAGAAGTCGTGATTCACGCCGCTGCCCACAAACACGTACCGCTGATGGAGCTCAACCCCGGAGAGGCCATCAAGAATAATGTTGTGGGCACAAGGGTGGTTGCGGATGCCGCTGATCGCTTCGGCACGGCTAATTTCGTGATGATTAGCACCGACAAAGCCGTCAATCCAACCAGCATTATGGGCTCATCCAAGCGAATCGCCGAGATGTATATCCAGGATTTAAGTAGAACCAGCCGGACGCATTTTGTCACTGTTCGGTTTGGCAATGTCCTTGGCTCCGAGGGCTCGGTCGTGCCTATCTTCAAAAAGCAGATCGCCGAAGGCGGGCCGGTAACCGTGACACACCCGCAGATGAAGCGGTACTTTATGACCATACCCGAAGCCAGCCAACTGGTGCTGCAGGCGGCAACGATGGGAAAGGGAGGCGAAATCTTTGTGCTGGATATGGGTGAGCCGGTAAAAATCGTGGACTTGGCCAAAGAGCTTATTACGCTCAGCGGTTTTAGGCCCGGCGAAGACATTGAGATAACTTTCACCAACCCGCGGCCCGGCGAGAAACTTTTCGAAGAGCTATCAATAGAAGGCGAAAATATGCAGCGCACCAGGCATCCCAAAATCAGGATATGGAAAAACATCCCTATCGACCGAGATAAGCTCCGCGCCGGGATAGACGAGCTGGTAGCAATCGCCCAAAGACAAAACTACAGCGAAATAATTCAAAAAATCAAAGAGCTTGTTCCTGAATACATTGGCAGCAATAACAACTAAAGATTAGTGACCATCAAGCTATTCCCGGCACTGAATATTTATAACTCTTTGCTTTTAGGCGGGCTTGATTGATGTTGACGCATAGACTGCGGATTCTAAATGAGACTATTTGCTGCGGCTAATTCGCCTTTGTCCTGATCGATTTACAGAACCGCCATTCGTGACTGGCCCCATTTGACCATTTGACTGGGAAATTTTTATTGCTGGGCAAATATCACGACCAAGCAGGATAACAGCAAAACTGGATAAAAAAAGCCGCTTAAGAAAAGCGGCTTTTTGTTAATGGCTGGCCGTTATGTCTTTCAGCTTTCAAATTCCTGACCATCGTCCGCATTTTCTCTCGGATGCGATTTCTGGTAGACCTCTTTGAGCCTGGACGTCGTGAGATGCGTGTAAATCTGCGTCGTGGACAGCGACTGATGGCCGAGCAGCTCCTGGACACTTCTCAAATCAGCACCGTTATTCAACATGTGCGTCGCAAAACTATGGCGCAAAGTGTGCGGGCTGATTGCAGGGTCGAGTCCGGCTATTTTGAGATACTTATCCATCTTGCGGCGGACACTACGGGTGCTGAGCCGCTTGCCGTGCTTATTCACGAACAGCACCTTGGTGTCAAAATTACTGTTATTCTGTGCCCGTTTATTCCTGAACTCAATGTAGTGCTGAATGACCTGCAAGACCGACGAGCTAATCGGCCCAATCCTCTCCTTTTTGCCCTTGCCGCGGATATGTACGGCTTCGCCCAAGAAGTCGATGTCGTCCATATTCAGCGCCACCACCTCGCTGACGCGCATGCCGGTGCTGTAGAGCGTCTCCAGAATGGCTCTATCTCTCGCCCCCAGCCAGTTATCCATAGGCGGCGTCTCCAGCAGTCTCTTTATCTCATCGTACTCCATGAACCGCGGCAGCTTCTTCTCCTGCTTGGGCGTCCTGACCGCCGAGACCGGATTGGAGCTCAGCCGATTCGTCTTGACCACGAACTTATAAAAGCTTCTCAGCGTGGCCAGCTTGCGGGCTATGGTCGCCTTGGAATACTGCCTATCGTTCAGGAAGGCCAGATAGGCCCGGACCGCGTCGACATCTACCGAGAAAAGCAGCTGGTCGATGTCCGACTCGGTCTGGGTTGCAACGGCGGTAGCTAAGCCGTCATGGTGATCAGACAAAGAGATGGGCTCGCCAGGACCGCCGCTGCGGCCGGAGCTATCAGCTAAAAAACCGCTGAATTGGCTCAAATCAGCGCCGTAACACTTGGCTGTATGCTCAGAGAACCGCTTTTCGAATCTCAAGTAATTCAGAAACTCTTGGACTATTACGCTATCTACTTCCATAATTTACCTACCTATTCAATCTCGTCGAGCCCGCTGTCGGCGGGCTGCCCACTTAGCTAAGTACCACAATACACAAACGCCTGAATGTAAAATCTGCGGTCCGGACTCTCTATCAAACGTGGTTCGCTTGAACCTGCGTATCCACATCTTGGCGTAAGAGCTCATCGGCCTGGCCGAGAAGAACCTGCGTCAGTTTGAAGCTCAATACCGCTGCGTCAAACCAGTCAAAACTCGTTCGCTTATCCTGTGCTTGCTCAATTAGAGCATCCAGAAGTTCGTTCTCACGCCCGTCTTGGTAACGAAATATGAACTTTTCTCCCGTCTTGTTAAGGACCAGTTGTCGGCTCTTTCTTTCCAGTACCATTGCTCGCTCACGGTTAAACAAAGTCGGCTTCCAAAATGCCGGCCAATTAACTGCCCCGAATAAAGCCTATGTTTCTTATCGGCCGAAAATCTGTTCACTAAAGTAAAATCTACTCGCTTCCCTGAATGTGGTGAAATCGAGTCTGTAAACAACCCTACAACGCTTTTATCGGCCAATAAGCCTCTCAGCTTTACAAAATCGAGCCTGAATATGTACATATTGTCTGCAAATTGGGGGTGAATTTGTAAGGGGGGCGAACAATTGCTGCTACTTGGCCTTGAAGAAGACGGTTCGGTTTGTTTTTTCTGAACCGATGAGCCCCTGGCTTTGAAGGTGACTGATATGTTTCAGTGCGTCATCACGGTGTATGCCCAGACCCGAGCATATATCGTCCAGCGAGCAAGGCCTGCGTTTTAGCATTGATAATACGCTTTCGGCAGTGCTGTGCAAATGCCCACGGTGACGGCCAGGCGAAAAATCAGCTACGACTTCACAGTTTTGGCCCAGACCAGCAGCGATGGCGTGCAGCTTCTCAGCACCGACGCTTCTAACGTTCGGCTCGGCGGCAGGACGCACGGCTGTATTAAGCTGCACCTTATCCGGGCGAATAAGAGCTATGGCAGCCTTGATTTTGGCGATTTGCTCAGCGTCGGTGTTCAGTCCTTCTACAAGAAAAACCTCAAGCCAGAGCCGGCCGGCAAACTCCTGTCTAAATTTGCACAGCCCGGAAATCAGCTTTTCAATACTGATATCCTTGTGCGGACGGTTTACCTTTTGGAAACCCTGCTCGTCACCGGCATCAAGTGAAGGCAATACAACGTCCGCCTTGGCACAATCGGCGCGGACGTCCTGCCGGTGCAGCAACGTGCCGTTGGTTATTATGGCTATAGGAATATCCGTAATCGCTCGTATGCCGTCTATCAATTCGCCCAGCTTCGCATTGAGGGTCGGCTCGCCGGAACCACTAATGGTGATAAAATCCGCCTGGAGACCTTGAGCCAATCGTTCCTTCAGCTCTGCTAAAACAGCGTCAGTGGCAACGAAATCGCCGCGCTCAACGCTCTTTTGCGTGGTTCGGCCCAGTTGGCAGTAGACACAATTTAATGTGCAGACTTTAAGCGGCACAATATCAACGCCAAGACTAAGGCCCAGTCTGCGCGAAGGCACCGGCCCATACAAATACTTTGACTGCTGACTCGTTTTTTTAGGCACGTATAATTCCAAAAATCTTTTTGCACGCCTTTAGCAGGCTTTCAAGCCAGTCTATCGGCATAATACAAGCGGCGTCCGACTTTGCTTTATCCGGCTGAGTATGGACTTCAATAAAAAGCCCGTTTGCCCCGGCGGCGACTGCTGCCTTTGCCAGTATTGGGGCCATCTCACGTCGGCCGGCGCTGGCGTGACCTAAACCGCCGGGCTGCTGTGTGCTGTGCGTGGCGTCAAATACCACAGGATAGCCCAGTCTCTTCATAACCTCGATCGCCGTCATATCGTTGACCAGCCGGTTATAGCCAAAGAAGGTGCCCCGCTCTGTAAGTATAATTTTCTCGTTATCGCAGGCACGAATCTTCTCCACCACATTCTTCATCTCGTCGGGCGAGAGAAACTGGCCCTTTTTGACGTTCACAGGCTTGCCGGTTCGGGCACAAGCACAGAGAAGGTCGGTCTGCCTGCACAAAAAAGCCGGCACTTGCAGACAATCAACAAATTCGCCGGCAAGGCAAGCCTGAGCAGGCTCGTGGACGTCGGTCATAACAGGCAAATTAGTCTTTTGGCGAACTGCTGCCAGAATTTCCAGGCCTTTTTCTATACCTGGTCCGCGAAAACTGTGCAGGCTGGAGCGATTTGCCTTGTCAAAACTGGCCTTAAAAATCACGCCTACGCCGGCCTCGCAGCCAATATCCGCAAGCCTACGCGCAATACTCAGACAGCAGGTTTTGCTCTCGATAACGCAGGGCCCTGCCATGACAAATAAAGGGGCGTCGATCCCGACTTCAACGTCGCCGATCTTGAAGCTGCGTTTCTTCATAGCTATCCCAGAGCTCTGATGAACCTTGTTCTAATTCCTGCCGGCTTGGCGCCTTCCGGAACCATCACCTTGACAGCCTGGGGTATGACCTTGATGTGCACCGGCAGCGGCGGACCAGGGTCGCCGTCAATTTCAGTCTTTATATCCGTAGAGTCGGAAGTAACCGAGATACTTTTGCCCTGGCGATAAATCACATCGCCGCTGTATGCGTGCTGCTTGAGAACCGTCATCGCCGAATGCTTCAGCAAATGGAGTCGAGTGCCGCATTTATATATGCACACATCCAGCCTTCCATCGCCGAAATTGGCATGATGCAATATTTGCAGGCCTACNNCGGCTCAAGATAATCAAAGTAATCTATATACCCGCTGCGCTGCCTGCTGACGCGGTGAACCACCTGACCATCAAATCCAAAACCCGCTATGGAAGCGAAGCACTTGCCGTTTGCACTTCCCAGGTCCAATGGGCGAATGTAGCCCGACTCAAATGTTCTTATTATCGTTTGCGGTGTTTCGTCAAAACCCAGCTCGTTCGCCAGCAGATTTTCCGTGCCGCACGGCACTACCAGCAGGGGCTTGTCGCTGCCTTCCAAACCGTGCGCCACCTCTCTGACCGTGCCGTCGCCGCCCACCGCCACAACCAGCGCGCAACCATAATCGACCGCAGCATCCGTAGCAAACTCGCAGGCATCGGGCAACGAAGCCGTCAGGCTAACTCTAACGTCGAAGCCTTTTTCAACAAGATACTGCTGAAACTGGCGTCCGGTTAGCTTGCTGCTGCTGGCGCCGGACTTGGGGTTTACAATATAGGCAATATAACCGTCATCGGGCTTCATACTGAGAAATGTGAGCCTTACAGAAAAACTTCTCTTTGCTTTTTTCCAAGCTGACGTAGTTTCTCTTCTATCAAGTCTGCGTAGCTCTGAATGATGTGCGGGAAATCGGACAGTCCCAGATCCCTCTGGACAGCGGCAATTTTCTCATCATCAGGACCTTCTATTTCCACAAAGCCGCCCAACAGCGGTAACTGGTCTACAGCAACCATACAATTTGCCAGCCGCCAAATTCGCCGCTTCTTTTCAAAAACCAAAACTTTTTTGAATCCCAAAGTGCAAAGTAACTGTTCACCAAGCTCGTGATCTCCAATTTCAACTTCGATCTCCTGTCTCTTTTTGAAGTTGTCCTTTTGCTTGGGACCCTTGTAGGTCAACAGATTCTTTTGCCTTTCGGCGGTGACCTGCCGCCTTAACCTGAGCGCCTGGTCACTGTTTCGGAAACAGGAGCCGGCATTGTCGAAATAATAGTCTCTGTGAAGCTGCTCCGCGAGAAACTCAGCACCCAGCTCAGTTAGCTTTTGCTCTATCTGTGGCAGCGAATCAACCTTCAGCTTTGCTTCAATCTCAGTGCACATCGGTATCAGGTGATTATGCTTACTATCCTCGGTTTTACCACGATGATTTTCCTGGCCGGCCTATTTGCCATAGCGGCCACTACCTTTTTGCTGGCAAAGGCCTTTTGTTTTATCTGCTCCTCATCAGCTTCTGCGCCAACTATAATTCTATCCTTTATTTTGCCGTTGACCTGCACGGCCAATTCAATTTCCTTTTCCTTGGCAAGCTCTTGGTCGTATTGCGGCCATGGCTCGTAAGCCAGGCTGTCGCTATAGCCCAACCTTTGCCAGAGCTCTTCAGCAATATGTGGTGCAAAAGGCGCAAGAATCAGGATGAACGTTTGGACCGCTGATTTAGGCCGTACTGCCTGGCCGCTAAGATGATTGGCAAAAATCATCATCGCGCTTATCGCCGTATTGAAGTTAAAGGTCTCAATGTCGTTACCGACTTTTCTTATCGTCTGGTTCAATAGTCTAAGGGTCGTTTCGCCTGCGGGGAATTCTTTTACTGCCTCGGCAAGCTCGCCTGTATCCTCGTCAACAATCATTCGCCAGGTCTTTTGCAAGAACCGATACACCCCCTGCGCCCCCTGCATACTCCAGGGCTTGACCGCCTCCAGCGGCCCCATAAACATTTCGTAAAGCCGCGTTGAATCGGCGCCGTAATCCGCGACAACCTTATCCGGATTTACAACATTACCGCGAGATTTGCTCATCTTCTGGCCGTCTTCGCCCAAGATCATTCCCTGATTGACCAGCTTCTTGAACGGCTCTTTGGTGCTGACGCATCCCAGGTCGTAGAGAAATTTATGCCAGAACCGGGCATACAGAAGATGCAGCACGGCGTGCTCGGCGCCGCCGATATACAAATCTACGGGCATCCAGTAGTTTTCTTTCTGCGGGCCGCAGGCCTGCCGATCGTTGTCGGGGTCAAGGTATCGCAGATAGTACCAGCAACTTCCCGCCCATTGAGGCATCGTGTTTGTTTCGCGTTTTGCCTTTGAGCCCTCGCTCCTGCCTTCGGCAAGAAGGCGCGGGGGCAATGTCACGTTCACCCATTCAGTAATATTAGCTAATGGTGATTCACCCGTTCCCGAAGGCTCATAGTTTTCCACCAGCGGCAGCTCTAAAGGCAAATCATCTTCGCAAAGGCCAATAACGCCACCATTCTGGGTATGCAAAATTGGGAATGGCTCGCCCCAGTATCGCTGCCTGCTGAAAAGCCAGTCGCGCANNGCCAATCCGTGATTTGCTCTTTGAACTGCGGCGTTCGCAGACCGTTGAACTGGCCGCTATTTATCGCTGTGCCGTCGCCGACAAAGCAAACCTTGCCCTGCCTGACTGATTCAGCTTGTTCTCTGTCGTCAGGCTCAACCACCGGAATAATAGGCAGGTTGAACTTATTAGCGAACTCAAAATCTCTTTCATCGTGTGCCGGCACCGCCATAATTGCGCCGGTGCCATAGCTGATAAGAACATAATCGCTTATCCAGATCGGAATTCTCTGGCCGTTGACTGGATTTATTGCATAAGCCCCTAAGGCCTCGCCGGTCTTTTCTTTAGCTAAATCCGTCCTATCCAGATCGCTTTTGCGTGCAGCCGCCGCACGGTATTCTTCAACAGCTTTTTTCCTCTGCTCGGCTGTGATTTTATCCACAAGCGGGTGCTCCGGAGCCAGCACCATATAGGTCGCCCCGAATAATGTATCCGGCCGGGTGGTAAATACAGTAATCCGGTCATCGAAGCCATCGAGTTGAAAAGCGACTTCTGCGCCGACACTCTTGCCTATCCAGTCGATCTGCAATTTTTTTATCGACTCCGGCCAATCGAGCTCTTTCAAATCTTCGAGCAGTCTTTCGGCGTATTTTGTTATTCGCAGCATCCACTGGCGCATCGGCCTTCTAATTACCGGATGGCTGCCACGCTCGCTAAGCCCCCCTACTACTTCTTCATTTGCCAGAACCGTTCCCAAAGCCGGACACCAGTTGACAGGAACCTCGGCCTCATAGGCAAGTCGATGGTCGTCTATGTACGCCTGCTGTTCGGCTTGGCTCAAATCGGGCGGAATGGGCAATTGTTCAATCGGCTTGGCTTTCTGCTCGCTTTCATCATAGTAGCTATTAAAGAATTTCAAGAATATCCACTGCGTCCACTTGTAGTACTTTGGGTCGGTGGTGTTGACTTCTCTATCCCAATCATAGCTAAAGCCCAAAGACTTAATTTGCCGGCGCATCCTGTCTATGTTCTTTTGCGTGGTCTGGGCAGGATGAGTGCGCGTGTCGATGGCGTATTGTTCTGCCGGCAGTCCGAACGCGTCCCAGCCCATAGGATGCAGGACATTGAAGCCTTTCATTCGCTTGTACCGGGCAACTATATCGCTGGCGGTATAACCCTCGGGATGGCCGACATGCAGGCCGGCCGCGCTGGGATAGGGAAACATATCAAGCACGTAATACTTAGTCCTGGAGCTGTCACAATCGACGGCTTTGAATACTCTATGTTCTTCCCAGAACCGTTGCCATTTCTTTTCGATCTCGGCGAACTTATATAGTCTTTTCTTGGTACACATCTATCCTTAAATCTCCACGATTTTTGCCCGAAATAATTCGGCAAAATACCACAAAACTGCGCGTCACTTACAGAATCTATGCCACACAATAAAACAAAATATCGGGGAAAACCAGTAAAATCCGCCCACGGCATTTGTTTACCGCGGAGTCCGCAGAGGTCGCGGAGCTCTTTCTTGACGCGGATTTACACGGATTGACACTGCTGGAACGTAAATGTTTCGAATCTGTGAAATCTGTGGTTTGACTTGGAGTCTTCCACTCTGCGCTCTCAGCGCTCTCTGCGGTTAAAACGGACCGCTGCTTTCGAGCCAGTATGAAGCCAAAAGCGCAAAATCGGTCATATCCACAACGCAATCGCCGGTTATGTCACCTAACAACCCGCATATATGGATCGAAAATAGCTGGTCACTAACGTCATAAACGTGCAGGCTGTTTCTACCGGAAACACGAACCAAACAGTGCTCAGCATCCACCAATGGAACAAGCCAGTCGTACTTTCCCGTGCTGCCCACATTCGGTGGGTAAACTTCGACCCACGTATTGCCGTTGTCAATAGAAAACTCAACTAAGGCATCCTTAACAATCCCCTTTGTTTCCCATCTGATAGTCTGGATCGTGCCGGCCGCCAGGAGTTCCCAGCCTTTAGGGAAGGATACAATAATAGACGCCGACCCGCCAATCGCGGGGCGTAGCTGACGAACGTTCTGCATACCGCCCCATCGGTTGGGAGAGCCAAAGGTGCTGAAGTCTTTGCCGTCATCGTAATCCCGCGAGCTCGGGGTGATGGCGGCATTGGGGTCGGATTCGAGTCTAAATACTTCTGTGTTACTGACACCGTCTACCTGGCTGATTCCCTCACCGGCTGGCCCAAAGATAACCTTCCCCGCAGAGTCTCTTATTCGAAGCTGCCAATTACTGCTGGTGACAGTAAAATTAGCAGCGTCGATGTAAAGGCCGTCCGCGCCGGTACGTGCCTGAACGTTTATCCACCAGTCGCCGGCCGCAGGGTCATAGCTCACATCGCCGGGCACGTCTTCGGCTACAGTAATAATAGTGCCGCTCCGTAAATCCGACCAGATGGAATGATTGGTCAGGTTCAGGGTTCTATCGAGTGCGCCATTATTGTAAATATCAAATTTCCACGCCCGAATATCGAGGTGGTCTTTAATGACAACTAACTCGAACCAATCGCCGCCGTTACCCTGGATACGACCAAAGTAGCTATCGGATGCTCTTCCGCCGTCTTCATCTACCGCGGCATTTCCTCCGTTGAGAAAGTCGGTCGAGCCGACCGCATTGTACTCATTCAAAATAATATCTGCCGCAAATGTCGCCGTTGAGCAGGCCGAAATTAAACAAACAACCTTGAAAAAACTACATTTACTCATTTTTCAGATAACCTTTCATTACGAACGGGATCAGATGAACGTGCCGCGGTCTTGGCGACAGAGACTCTTTCCCACATCCCGTCTGGCCGCACGCCAAGCACCTCGCTGTTACAATAAAAATTCAAAGTCGCAATCGCATAAGCCACCAAAGCCTTGGTAGATTCATTCTGCGCATCGAATAAATCCTGCTGAGCATTAAGCACACGCCGACTGCTTAGTCGACCATACTGAAGCAGCAGAAAAGCTTCGCGGAAACGTTTCTCAGCTAATTTTAGCCCCTCGGACAGGACCTCGTAACGTCTTGTCGCCTCTGTCAGGTCGGTGTAAGCCTGGCGGACTTCCAGTGCGACCGTATCGGCCATACGCTCGTACTCGCGATGCCGCTGGCTCAGTGTTATCAAAGCCGTGCGGTACACGCTTTGCTCGGCCACCCTATCCAAAGGCAAGCCGAATTCAATAGCAAGGCTATACTCGTCACGTAACGGCTTCAAAGTCACATGGCTGGCTGGGTCCGTCTGTTTCGATACAACGGCACCGGCGGTGCCAACCACATTCACCTCAGCCCTGAGGCTGTCCAGCGC
Organism: Planctomycetota bacterium; assembly: GCA_017885385.1. Taxonomy (GTDB): domain Bacteria; phylum Planctomycetota; class Phycisphaerae; order Sedimentisphaerales; family Anaerobacaceae; genus JAFNGF01. Next base: position 2,094 of record JAFNGF010000205.1, on the reverse strand, counting down.
AACATAAACCTTACGCTCAGCATCTATGATGGCATCAGCGCTGTTAGCTAAATCCAGGCGGTGACGTAATCCTGCCTCAACACCCTCGGTTTCAGAGAAATCAGGCTCGGGAATTCCGGCAGCTTTGAGCGCTTTAAGCTCGCTCTGGTCCAATTGGAAATCCGCGGTCGGAGGCAAGCTCAGAGTCATCTTGAATAGGTCAAATGCCAGCTTGTACTCTTTCTCCGCCTGGATTTGCGCATCCGAAGCTTGCAGCATACTCTGTCGGATCTGGCCCAGCTCGTACTTAGGCAATCGCCCGGCATTAGCCAATTTCTCCGAACGCTCATACAGCCATTCCAGGGCAATGTAATTTTGTTCTGCATTCTTAACGGCATCGAAAAGCTTCAGAACCTGATAATACTGGGTAATAACTGAGACGACAAACGTTTTGCGGAACCGATTGAACGAACGCACCTGGTACAACGTGTCGCGTTCAGCCTGAGTTAGATTCTCCAGAACAACTCTCCTGTCACTGCCGCGAAGAAGAGGCTGTGCAACGCTGGCAGTTAACACCGATGCCCAGCCTCCCTGCATATTGCCAAGCAGTACACGGGACCAGGTAGAGGCGACGCCGGCACTTATTGCCGTACCTGTGGCCAACAGGCGGTTAAAGCCGAAGCTGCCTTCAGTTGAAACAACCTCATCGTTCCAGTCTTTGGCATATCCGCCGCCCAGCCCGCCGAAGAATCGGGTCTCAAACTGATGCCGGGTCAGCCTCAAATTCAAAGCNNGTTATGGGCTGTGGCGACAGCAACCGCCTGCGGCAGCGTCAAAATGCCCGAAACGGGCACGGCCTTCTCGATTTGAATGTCGTTCGGCGAAGGAACGGTGTCGCTAATACGGTAATTGGCTTTCAGGCCGAAACTTTCCTGCCATTTCCGGTCGATAATCCTGTAAACCTGCTCGTCGGCCTCAGCTTTATAGTCGTGCGGCGCACAGCCTGCGAAAGTGCAAAGCCCAGCCAAGGCACAAACAGCCAGACAAATTAGTTTTCCGATAAAGAACCTATAAAGCATTTGTTAGCGCCCGCTCTGCGGTCTTGCCAAGGCGGCTTAGACTGATAGACTCGCGACAGAATCCGATACCCGCTTACAGTTGTCTTATTCCGACTAGCTCTCCTGGGACCAGCTTCAATCCTTCAGGGATTTTTACTACTATGGGCCGTCCCCACTGCGGGATGGCAGGATTGCGCCATAATCGCTCCGGCATTACTTCCACGGTGGGGCCGACAAACATTACTTCGGACCTGGCAATCTGCGCCGGGGGCGTATTCTTGACAAGCTCAATCGGCATTTTTTCTCGCAGTTGCCCAAGCTGTGCTTCGCCGACATAGGCGACAATCTCGCTGGGCTGTACCTGAGCCACTGCAAGTATAGGTTCGCCGGACGCAACGACCTCGCCAGCCCTTCGCAAGACCTTTTCGCCGGGTCTGCGCAAAAGAGCCTCATTTGCCCTTATCGGAATAGCGATGACCACCCCGTCAATCGGAGCTTTTAATTCTACCGGCTTTGACCTTGCCAACAACTCATCCATCAAACGCTCTTGAACCTGCGCTTCCTTGCGTATAACTTCCAATGCGCNNCTCTACCGAAGGGTGCACCAACTGTCGCTGGCTGAATTCATCGCGACGCTGTCGGGCCTGCTCCAGGTCATTTTTTGCCTGCTCCAGTAATCGTTCATTCTCATCGACCTTTTTCGCCAGGCTGTCGTGCGCCGCTTTTGCCTTTTGAAACTCATACGGTGCGACCACATCCTGCCGGAGCAGGTCCTGGACAATTTTTACCTCCATTGCCAGGTCTTCGAGCGTAATACGGTCCGAAGCAATCAATGCCCTCAATTCAAGTATCCGCAGCTCGGCGTTTTCGACGTCGACGTAGAAACGCCTCTGGTCGGCAGCGTGGGTAGTTTCCAGATTGTCGGCTTCTGCGAGCAATTGCTCCTGGGTCGGAACCAATTGGGCCATCAGGTGTTCTACCGATGCAGCAATCGTAGCCAGCTGAGCTCGGAGAGGTTCGCTGTCAAGCACAGTATCAATCACGGCTACCACCTGAC
>JAFNGF010000204.1 GCA_017885385.1 Planctomycetota bacterium | reverse complement strand
AAAAAGAGGCCCTGTTAAAATGGAGAAAATAGACACTGATTTACACTGACTTTTTTTAGCCACAGAGAGCACCGAGAACACAGAGAAATATAGCCACGAATCCATTCGACCGTGCTCAGGACGAGGTAACACAGATTTTTTAGTTTGACGGGAATTGGGGTTTTCGGGTCGGTCAGACACAGATGACCGATGACAGATGACTGAGGGCGGAAGACAGATAACGGAGGACCGAAGACGGACGGATATGGGTTAAGGTTTAGCCGGCACATCCTTCGACCCGGCTCAGGCCTGCACTGAGGCCATTCGGCTACGCTCAGGGTAAACTGCGCCGAGGGATCAATAAAAATTAACCACAGATTTCACAGATTTATTTCATAGATCGTGAAACGTGAAGCGAAAAACGAAGCACGAACCAGCAACGAGGAAAGACGCATATAATTTGACGGGAATTGCGGTTTGGGTATTGTATGCTTTCCAAGTTATATGTTGTAAGTGGGTAGTGTAGGAGAAAAAAACAATGGCGGCGGGAAAACTGTAAAAAATATCGACAGCGGGTTGAAGGAGAGGAATTACAGGGTAGAATTAAGTAGAATAGGTATATAATTAGTGAGAATGTGAAAGCGATCAAGTATGATAGAGGGAATTAGGAAATGAATCTATTTTTATATCGGTTCTTCTTAAACCGGACGGGTCAACTATCTTTTCTTCCCGACTCAAAAGGTGGGGATTCACGAAGCAATCTTTTGCAGGATGTGTTCGTAAAGTCGTATCACTTTCGGCAAGGACGAGCAGAGTTGGGATATGTCTGTGAGCGTAACGAGGATGATGTGGTTTTCGCAAAATTTGGACGAAGAACAACCCAAGAGGTAATCCACGCCCCAGAAAACCACTTCAAACGGGAAATGGAGGAGACTTGGCCGCACGCAAATGTATTTATTCGGCTCGATTCTGACCCAAACACTGGCCAAGTAATTGCCGTAGAACAACAACATAGGGCGTTTTACAAGCCATTATCGTCACTTGAAGCTTTGGCGAATAAGATAAACAAAACCCTTTCATGCGAAGGATATTTTCTCTCGATTCATCCTGTAACTACAGAACAGGACTTTTGGGGATTGGTCGAGAAAGGAGGAGACAACATAGAGAAAGTATCTTTTTCTTTTTCTGCTCCTAATTTACTAAACCTAGAAGGCGCTTTGACTGAAGATCTAAAGAAACTGCGTGCTGAGTACAATGCAACTGAAACAAGTTTGAGCCTCGCAAACCCAATAGGAAAGTTGAAGATACTAAAGACGAGCAAATTTGTATCTGAGGGAGTAGAATACGTGAGGAAGGGCGGAGGTGAATACAAACTTAAAGCCAAGGGCCAGTGGCATCGAAGCAAGGACATGTGCAAATACAATACAATCGACGTGACCATTGATTTGAAAACAACTGACAAGGAAACATTCATTTCCACACTCAAAGAATTAACGAAGTTATGATTAGAGTGATGGGTATAATATTTTGTTGCTTGGTATTGGCAACGCCTTTTCTGGTGGGTGATTACTTTGTGGGGAACGGCTTCTTGGACGCATTTTTCGGAGGACACTCGGTTACTTTGATGGGAACACTACTGGGATTAGCATTTGTAATAGTTGTGTTTGTAATACAAACAATCACAGGAATTGAATCAAGACTTGGGAAATCACTGTTTACTTCAACCAAGAAAGAACTTAGACATGACACATATTTTATGCTCGTAGTGTTTCTTTTGCATATTTTTGTATTAGTTATCTGCCCGGCGCGCACGACCGAGATGTCTCATATCAAAACTGTTCTCATCTGGGGCTGCAAGTCTATAAACCTGTTGCTGTTCGGGTTATCGATATATTGTATAATGGAGATTCTTCGAGCTGCGTTTACTCTGATCAGGGTCGATGAATATGGGGCGGGGAAGGGTGACAGTAGAGGTGAGGGATAATATATGACAAGAAACCGTTTATACTGCGGTGATAATTTAGAGATACTGGCTACTTCCGAGAAGGAAAGCGTTGACCTTATTTATATTGACCCGCTTTTATTGGAGAAGAAGTACCTCAAGACAATTATTAATTGCCATGAGTGTGCCGAAACATTGGGTGGTTGCGACCTGGACCGTGATGGAGAGATAACGGTTCTCGATATTGATTTTATCCTTCACCAAGTCTGAAGAATAGATTGCTCCGTCGTCCCGATGTATCGGGACTCCTCGCAAAGATAGTTCAAAATAGATTCCTCGGCGGAGTTTATCCCACCGCAGTTCCACTTGACCGGCACCGCAGGGATGCCGGCTAAACGATAACCTATAACGGCCGTGTAAATCCGTGAAATCTGTGGTTTGTTTTATTGGGCAAGCCTGGATTCCCCCCTGCTTTTCTCAGGGGTGACAATCTTGCGCGGCAATCGGAAGAAGCGTTTTTTCGCCTTGTTTTGGACACACCTTCATATTAAAATCCGCTCCATGAACAAGGCAAGTATCGTCAGCATCGGCGATGAGATAATCAGCGGTCAAACGGCAGACACTAACGCTTCATATCTCAGCAGAGAATTACTCTCGCTTGGAATCCCTGTTGCCGGCTTCTATGCCGTCGGGGACGACATAGATTCAATCGTGCAGTCGCTCAATCGGGCCAGTAGTGACGCCGATATCATACTGGCGACCGGCGGCCTGGGGCCGACCGACGACGATGTAACCCGTCAGGCGTTTGCACAGTTTCTCGGCGCCGAATTGCAGTTCCATAACGAGCTTCTGGAAAAAATACAGATTCTCTTTGCCACGCGGGGCCGGAAAATGCCGGAAAACTGCAGACGCCAGGCATACATACCAGCCGGCGCTGAGCCTATTGCCAACAAACTCGGCACCGCCCCAGGCATCGTTGCCAAAGCAAAAGGTAAGCTGCTTATTGCTTTGCCCGGCGTGCCCGGCGAAATGAAACAGATGTTTCAAGATTCCGTCCTTGCCCAGGCTGGAGAGTTCGCCCGCGACCAGGCAATAGAAGTGCGCAAGCTCAAATGCTTCGGAAAAGCCGAATCAGAAATCGCCGCGTTGCTCGGCGACCTTATGCAGCGAGGCAGAAATCCGCTAATCAACTGTACTGTGGAGCACGGCGTCATCACACTCTACGTCATCGCAACGGCAAAGGACAAACGGCAGGCCCAAAAACTGGCTGAAAAAGCGGAAGAATTGCTCCGCAGCACCTTGGGAGAATTGGTGTACGGAACCGAAGAACAGACGCTGGCCGATGTCGTGGGCGAAAAACTGGTCCAACAAAACAAAACCATCGCCGTAGCGGAATCCTGCACGGGCGGCTGCCTGGCCAAACTGCTAACCGACACGCCCGGCGCAAGCAGATACTTTACGTATGGCTGGGTTACGTATAGCAACGCCGCCAAAACAACCGAGCTCGGCATACCGGCTGAGATGATCGAAAAGCACGGGGCCGTCAGCAGCCAGGTGGCACAGGCTATGGCTCGAAACGCCAGAAAGAAAGCCCACACAGATTTTGCCATCGGCATAACCGGCATAGCCGGACCGACCGGAGCGAGCGAACAAAAACCTGTCGGCCTGGTATATGTTAGTGTGGACTCTGTTAGCGGCTGCGACACCCAACGATTTGTTTTTTCCCACGATAGAGACTCCAACCGACGTAGAGCAGCGCAGACGGCCTTAAATATGCTCCGCTTGAAAATCTGTATTTGACTCAAAGCCCTGACGGTGTTATAATAATGACTGGAAAAGCTTATCAGGCATGAGGTTGTATGGCCAAAGAGCGCAGACATTTGGGCGAAATACTCTATAAAGCGGGGCTGGTAGAGAAGGAAGCCCTTGTCAATGCGATTAAGACCTCAAAAGCCAACAATAAGCGACTTGGCCAGGTGCTGGTCGAGCAGGGCCTGCTCGATGAAGAGACGCTGACCAAGGCCATCGCCAAGCAATTCGGGCTGCAATACATAAACCTGGACGAAGTCACGATACCGCCTGATGCAGCCAGAATAATCTCGGAAGATCTCATAAAAAGGCATAATGTCCTGCCCTTGAGTATGAACAACGGCAAACTGAAACTAATCATCAGCGATCCGTTAGACTTCGATACGATGGATGCGATCCGATTTCGGCTGAACACCGAATTGGAGTGCTACGTGGCAAACCCCAAGAAGATCCGCGCTTACATTGAAAGCTCATTCGACAAAACGCAAAAGGAAGAGGACGACAAGCTCAAACACAGCATTGACGCAACGGCCGCTGAGCTTGCCGAGGCCGGCAGCGATTTACAAGCAGAGGCGTTCCGAATTCAAGGTGCCGACGATGATAGTGAGGCCCCCATCATCAGGCTGGTTAATCTGATAATCGATAATGCCTTTTTCATGCGGGCCAGCGATATTCACGTCGAGCCGATGGCCGACAGGGTGCGTGTAAGGTACCGTGTCGACGGCGTCTGTTTGGAAAGAGACAATATTCCCAAGAGCATGCAGGCGCCGCTGATCACGCGTCTGAAGATATTATCCGGCATGGACATCGCCGAGAAGAGACTCCCGCAGGATGGTCGAATCAAACGCCTTATAGGAGGCCAAGACGTTGATTTTCGTGTCTCGGCACTGCCCGGCAATCATGGAGAAAGCGTGGTGCTGCGAATCTTGCGCCGCGAGGCGGTCAACATCGGCATCGAATCACTGGGCTTTGAGCACGACCATTATGAGCACTTTCAGCACATAATTAGAAGACCCAATGGCATCTTCCTTGTCACAGGCCCCACAGGTAGCGGCAAAACCACAACGCTATACGCCGCATTGCAGGAGCTGAACAAGCCCGACAAGAAGATTGTTACCGCTGAAGATCCGGTCGAGTACAACTTCGACGGAATGAATCAATGCCAGGTCAAGGAAGATATCGGCTTGACATTCGAAAGGATACTCAGGGCGATGCTGCGACAGGCTCCCAACATCATATTGATCGGCGAGATTCGAGACGGCGTCGTAGCCGACATCGCGGTTCAGGCGGCACTGACCGGACACCTGGTTTTCAGCACTTTGCATACCAACGATGCCTGTAGTGCGATCCCGCGTCTAATCGACATGGGCATCAAGCCGTTCTTGGTCGCCAGCTCAATACAGGCTATCATGGCACAGCGGCTGGTCAGGGTTATATGTGAGAGGTGCAAAGAAGTCGACCATAACCCGGACCCGCACTACCTGCGGCTGCTAAACATCACCCCGGCAGACCTGGAGAAAAACACCATCTACAAAGGAGCCGGGTGCGGCCAGTGTCAGCACACCGGGTTCAAAGGCCGCCTCGCAATTTTTGAGATGATAGAAATGAACGATGAATTGAGGGAGTTAGCCTTCAAAAAGGCGCCCACCGGGGAGCTGAGAAAAGCCGCCAAGGCATCTGGAATGAGAGCACTTGTAGATGACGGCAAAATCAAAATATTCAAGGGAATAACAACACCCGCTGAAGTGGCGACGATAGCGCAGAGCGAAGGCGTGGTGGTGGAATGATGAAAATATAGTTGTTGACCGAGGACTCAAAATGGCAACCGTTAACATGGATAGACTTCTACACGCGTGCGTAACGCAAGGAGCCTCTGATATACACTTGGTTGTTGGCCGGGCACCGGTACTGCGAATAGATGGGCGACTCCGCTCTCTGGAGACCAAGGTCCTTGAGCCGGACGATACAGTGGCTCTAATGAAGAGCATTACACCCGACCGAAATCAGCAGGAGCTTCAGGAAGAGGGTGGAACGGACTTCGGTTTTGCTTATGGTGAAGCATGCCGGTTCCGCGTCTCCGTCTTCAAGCAAAAAGGCAATATATCCATCGTTCTCCGTCTCATCCCCTCCAAGATTATGACCTTCGAGGAGATTGGGCTACCTAAAATTTGCGCCGCCCTGTGTCGCAGGCCGAGGGGTTTGTTCCTTGTGACCGGCCCGACAGGATGCGGCAAAACCACTACCTTGGCCACAATGATTAATTACATAAACGAAAACCTCGACCGCCACATCG
>JAFNGF010000203.1 GCA_017885385.1 Planctomycetota bacterium | reverse complement strand
TTCTCACCGCCGACCACATCAAGAGCTTGTTCGCCCACAAAGATAAGAAGCTGGAAGAGCTGCAGGGCTTTTTTTTCATAACCGCCAACAACAACGAAGTTCCCATGCCTGCCCCTAAAACGCCGGACTTCTTCGGCTTCAGGACAGCTTATGAAGTCCTGAAGGACGCCGCCTGGCGAAGGGCAAACACCATTGCTTTTACCCCGGCGTCACAGAATTACGACGTGACTTACTACATAGACGGCGTAGCTCTAAAACAGCCGGCTATCTCCAGAGAGCAGACCGAGTATCTGATCCGATTCTTGAAGCTNNTGNCTGANCTGNCNGCCGACGNNCGANNCANGCGTGGTCACTTCCCAGTCGGTATTTTCCTTATTTTTGCGGGTTCTGAACTTTCCTTTTTGCGGCTTGCGTTTTTCGTCGACAGCCAGATCGGCCAGGTGTTTCAAGAATCGGATCAGATACTCGGTCTGCTCTCTGGAGATAGCCGGCTGTTTTAGAGCTACGCCGTCTATGTAGTAAGTCANNTNCACCTTCCCGAACTCCCGGGTGACAAAAAACGCAAGCCGCAAAAAGGAAAGTTCAGAACCCGCAAAAATAAGGAAAATACCGACTGGGAAGTGACCACTGCAGGCTCGACCGCCGGCGAACAGGTCAGGCTCAAGCAAATATCCAAGCAGACTCTGCTAAGGCTGAACGATATCGGTTTGATGCCCGATCAGTACGAGCAGCTAAATAAATTTCGCCAGCTTCACCAGGGTCTATTCATAATATCCGGCCCGGCAAGAAGTGGCATAACCACGACTTTGTATGCCCTGCTGAAAAACCACGATGCCTTCATCAACAGCATAAACAGTCTGGAAAAGCGGACTGCCGCCGACCTGCCGAACGTGACTCAGAATGTTTTTTCGCCCAGCGACACCGGCACTATGACTTTTGCCAAACAGTTGCAAACGGTGGTGAGAATGGGCCCGGACATTGTCGGCGTGGGCGACTGCGAGGACGCCGAGACGGCCCAGGTAGCTTGCGCCGCGGCCAAGGACGGCAAAATGGTCTATGTCACGCTCAACGCAGATAGTGTTGTACAGGCGCTGGGTAAATGGATGAAACTTGTCGGCAGCCGAAGCCTCGTCACTGAAACCCTGCTGGGCGTCAGCAACCAGCGGCTGCTGAGAAAACTCTGTAACGAATGCAAACAAGCGTATGCTCCGAATAAGGAGCTTTTCAAAAAATACAACATCGCCGCAGAAAAAGTAAAAGCTCTTTACCGCGTGGGCAAGGTGATATACGACAAACGCGGCAAGCCGACGCCCTGCGAAAACTGCCAGGAAACAGGTTTTGTCGGCCGCACCGGCATATTCGAAATGATCATCCTGAACGACGACTTGAGACAAGCCATAAAACAATCAAAGTTATTGTCTGAGATAAGCTCGGAATTCAGACGCGCAAAGATGCTTTACCTGCAGGAGCAAGGCCTGAGAAAGGTAATCAACGGAACAACGGCAATAAACGAGATGCTCCGGGTGCTGGCGCCGCCAAAGAAGCAGCCGGAGAAAACCCCGCAGGAGAAAACAGAATAAAAACCCCACGTAAAACGTGGGGCTAAATATTAATGGAGTATTTAGCCCCGCAATCCTTCGACCCGGCTCAGGCCCGCCCCGAGCAAGGCCGAGGGGACGGGTTTATTGCGGGGTATCCTCTGGAGACGCAGTAATGTGGATAGCTAATTTATCGGTGCTTTTAATCATCGCCGGCTGTGCCGCATACCAGTATCTAAAAGGCACAGTGGTAAAGGCGTTCGCCACGATAATTATTACGATTTGCGCAAGCGTGGTTGCTTTCGGCTATTTCGAGCTCTTAGCGAGGCTTCTGGCCAGCTATGCGCCGTCGGTAGCACCCTGGGCACAACTTTTGTCTTTTGTGCTGCTGCTTGTTATAGTCTTTGCCATTTTGCAGACAGCCGTCAGTCAGTTGATACGCCAGCCCATCGACTTGGGCACTTGGCCCGAACGGGTCGGGCGGATCGGCTGCGGTGCCGTCCTGGGCGTTATTGTTTCCGGCCTGGTGCTTACCGCGCTTCAGATAGGACCTCTGCCGGCCAAGTATCCTTACGAGCGCTTCAGCCCGGCCCGGCAAAAAGTCCTGCTTAATGCGGACGGCCTGGCAACGGGGCTATTCAGCCTCTTAAGTAAGGGCAGCTTCGGCGGCAAAAGAAGTTTCGCCGTACTGCATCCGGACTTTCTGGACCAGATTTTCCTGAACCGGCTGTTTATCGGCGCCAACATACCGATTGTCACCGACTCTGACGCAATAGAAGTGCCGGCGAAGGCAGCAGCCTGGCCGGCTCCCGACGCCATAAGAAACCAGGTGGAAGATTTGCTGGGCCGGCTGGATTCCCTGCAGATGCCGGCGCAGGGCACAACAAGAAAGCCCGTGCTCCTGCCGGGCTGGCAAAAAGGCGATTACGACCTTACAGTTGTGCGCGTTGGCATAAAGAGAGAGGCGGTAAAGCCGAACACGCCGTTAGATGGCGGCTTATTTGCGCTGCCCCAGTTGAGACTCATCTGCAAGGAAAAGGGCGGCGGAGACTCGCTGGGTGGAAAAGGCATAAATATCTACCCCATCGGGCACTTAAAATCCGCCAGCGAGCTGCAGACCAGCTTCCTGATACAACTTGCGCCGAAAGATTTCGAGGAACGAGCCAGGACAAAATATATCGACTTTGTTTTTTGTGTGCCGCGGGGTTTTGTGCCGGTGCTGGTCGAGTTCAAGCTAAACAGCGTTGCCGAGGTGCCGCCGGGCGTTCCCGCCGACCAGGCGCCGCAGGTAATACCTTTCGTTGCCTCCGAAGTGAAAATTGACTCGACTAAACCTGATAGTTCCTCCCGGCGGGAAAGTGACCGGCCATCGAGGCAGCCAAAGAGCTCTTCAAGACGAGACGGACTGGGCGACCTCGAATAAGACGACTAAATGAACCCTTAGCTGCACAGAGCCAACTCTTCCAGGTCCAGCTCCATCAGATGCTCAAGGTAGGCGGAGAGCTCCTCTTGCGAGAAGTTGGCGAGGAATTCGGGCTTGGCGGTTCTATTGATCTGGCAAATGCAGTCGATTAGCTCCTTTTTGTCCATACTGACCCATATCGACAGGACGTGCCGTTTTCTTTAGGGCCGGGCCCGGACCACAGCCAACGCCCTATAACACCAAACACAATATATGGGCCGGCTAAACAAGATTATTTTTGTCGATTATTTGACTGTCCCATAAAATCATTGCTAATACCGCAGGCAAGAATACAAAAAATTCTGCGAACTTTCTCATCTGTCAACATCCAAACTCAATTCAGTGCGGCAAAACAAGCTGTCGTCGCAAAACTACTGGCAAAAAAGTCGTCTTTGCGGTATAATCGCGACGGTTTTGTGACCTGAAGCAGACTCTTACTCGGAGGAAATTATGAGAAGACTCAGAAGAGCTCAGCAAAGGGACGCCCGCGAAAGCAAAAAGTTCAGACGAGGGGTGGTCACAGCCGGCACGGCGGCTGTAATCACGTTAGGGGCGGGATTTGCTCTGAATAGGAGCATCGCCGCGAATGTACCCGATAAACACCAACTGCCCGTCAAGCAAGATGCAGATGCGGATTTCCTCGCCGACCGTGAGGAATTCGCCATTGGATACAAACCATTTGTTGCCGATCAGAATCGCAACGGCACACTCGATGGGCTGGAACTATCCATACGCTGCGCCGCTATCATTGCGCAATTGCCCTGGGAGGATGATGCTGCACCTGGTGCAACGTGTAAATGGCACGCACCCCAATTCGGATTGGAAACCTGTGAGATCTGCGGACAGACCGTGAATATGGGCCCGGCAACCATAGTGAATCCGCATTTGGGCGTGGAAGTCAAGTGCCCCCTGATTGCTATGCACTACATGGAGCACGGCTCATTCAACTATGCCGGCGACATCCAGCGAGGCAGAATAGATGTGCCGGCATTGATGCGGGCGCTTGAGCTGCGTTTCCCCGGTGAGCCGGATGAGCATCAACTGCCGGTAAGCGCCAATGACCTGGATGGCGATCTTCTGACCGACAACGAAGAGCTGGCGGCTGCGCACAATCTTTATGACGCCGATCAGGACAAGGACCTGACGCCCGACGGAATTGAACTGGCCACGCAATGTGCACAGGTAATCGAGGCTTTGCCCGTCCACGAACCCAACGAGCCCGGCGTTGGCGAACTATATAAGGCAAGCTTCATGCAAAGGGCATCGAACTGTGCGAAATATGCGGCGAGTCCGTCAACATGGGCTACTGGGAGGTCATAAATCCGAAGCTCTATCTTTCTATTGAAGTACCTGACATTGTGCGCCACTATATGCTGCACGGCTCTTTTGGCTACTGGGGCAATCTTCACGGAAAAGGCAGAATCGACGTAGCGCTTCTGGCAAGAATCCTGGAAATGCCCCGGCGGTGCGGCGATCTGGGCACCATATTTGCGCCGACAGACTTAAATCAGGACTGCAAAACCGACCTGGCCGACCTGGCAAAATTGGCTCAGAAATGGCTCGAGAGTACCGATCCGAATCTGATTATCGAGGACGATAGAGAAGATTCTTACTCATGTACAGGAGACACAAGCCAATTAACAGCACCCTGCTCCAATGCTGTAGACGAAAATTGGTGGACAAAAGTTGCATGGGATACAACGCACGTCGGCGATTACAATGTCAATATCATAGAGGATTTCATAATTCCAGGCTCAATAACCCGCGCAAAATGGGAGTTTAAAGCATACCATAGAAATGCCGGGGCACTCATGCCAAAGGCTATGTATGTGTACTATTGGAATGGTTCTGCCTGGAAACAACTATACGCTTTAGATGACCAGGAACACAAAAATGAGATTTTCATCGAAGCCTTAGATGTGCCATCTGATGCATTATCAGGAGATCGCTTAAAAATAAAAACCCAGATCCTATATTCTTCACACGTCACTGGAGCAGGCATTGCAGAACAACTCTGGCATTACACAGAATATTTCGAAGGAAAAGTAATATGGTATCGCTAAGAGTCAACCGGAGGTGACATTGAAACAGTATATGCAGAGGCTCGAAACTTGGATTTTGGTTCGCAAAAATTGCAAGACTGTGCGAAAGCACTGAAGGAAATCGATTTCGACCTGGCATATCTTGCGCTGCTCACGGGCGAAGGAATCAAGCCCTTAAGCAGATGGGAAAAAGCCCTGGATAGCGGTGTGCTTGAACTACTGCAGCAAATGGGCCTGCTCACCAAACAAATCCGGCGGAGTGTTCAGACCGGCAAGGAAATTACCGAGACGATTTTCAGCCGACTGCCCGGCTATATCCAGTTATACCAAGAGCGCTTTGCGGACACGCCGATAGATAAATCGCCGGAAACGCAGCGGCTTGAAGGTTTCCTTTTTGGCTACCCGGCCTGCTGCGTGGACGCCTACATTCGCCGGCCTTATGCTCCGAACGGTTTGCCGCAGCAAGACCAGAAGATTTTATTTCACTGGGCCTGCACAAACTGCAAAATCACCCCCCTACTCCTGCCCGCGTACAAAATGCTGCACGATCTGCTTAACAGTTATTAGAAAAAAGGCCAAATATAGCCCCTTATTGCCCGAAATCGGCAAAAAAGTCCTTGTCCTTTGCACCGTTAGGAAATATGATAATTTGTTTTGCTGAATTGGGAAAAAAATGGGAGCTGAAAAACTGACTTCTGGAGGTTAGAAAGTGGCTATTACCGCCGACATCCGTAACATTGTTCTTTTGGGCCACGGCGGCAGCGGCAAAACCTCGCTGGCCGAGGCGATCCTGCACAAAGCCGGAGTAACAAGCCGGCTGGGCAGCGTCGATGACAAAACAACCATCTGCGACTACTACGACGAGGAGAAGGAGCATCAACATTCAATACAATCCGCTGTCGTTCACGTCCAGTACAACGGCAAACTGATTCACATTATAGATACGCCGGGCTATCCCGATTTCATAGGGCCGGCCATCAAAGCGATACCCGCCGCCGACACCGCAGTGATCGTGATAAGCGCGGCTGCCGGCATCGACACCAACACGCGAAAACTCTTCGAATTAGCCGGCAAGGCCGATTTGCCGCGCCTTATAGTTATAAACAAAATCGACGCCGAAAACGTGGATTTAGCCGAGCTGGTAAGGAATATCCAGTCCGCCTCCGGCGGATTCGGCTATCAATGCCGCTGCGCCAATGTGCCCGCCGCGGATAAGGCATCGGTCATTGACTGCATCGAAAACAACGCCGGCAAATCGCCCGTAATGGATGTGGCCGCTGCGCATACGCAGCTAATAGAAAGCGTCATCGAGGCAGACGACGCCCTTATGGAAAGCTACCTTGGCGGTGAAGCAGTCTCCGCTGAAAAGATAGCTTCCGTATTTGTCGAGGCGCTAAAACGCGGGACGCTGATCCCGATAGTTTTCACGGATGCTCGCAAAGAAGTCGGCGTTACCGAGCTTCTGGACATTATTGCCAAGTACACGCCGTCGCCGCTTGATGTAAAACCGCGGCAGCTTACGGACGGCGATAAGATTACGGAACTCAAGGCAGACGCTGCCGGACCGCTTGCAGGACTGGTCTTTCGGATCGGCTTAGACCCACGCTCTAATATGAAGTACACGACCATCAGAATTTTCAGCGGCAAACTCACCTCGGATACGAGTCTGATACGAAACGATGAGAAAAGGGCCGTTCGGCCGGGACATATCTTCAGGCCCCAGGGCGGCGAGAACCAAGAAATCGACGCCGGCGTAGCAGGTGACATCGTGACCCTTGCCAAGGCGGAAGACCTCAAGCTCGACGACCTCATTCACGATGGGGCCGCGGCCGGGCGGTTCAAAGTGCCGCCGGTGCCTGAGCCGATGTTCTCTCTGGCAATTCAGCCGATCGCCCGCGGCGATGAGCAAAGAATAAGCGCCGCCCTTGAAAAGCTCAATGAGGAAGACCCATGCTTTAAGGTCACCAGAGAGAGCCAGACGAAAGAATTGGTCGTCAGCGGACTTGGTGATTTGCACCTGCGGATTATGCTGGAAAAATTAGAGAAGCGATTTAAGCTTTCGGTGCGCACCAAGACGCCGAAGATCCCCTACCGCGAGACAATTACCGCCAAAGCCGATGGTCATTATCGCCATAAGAAGCAGACCGGCGGAGCAGGCCAGTTCGGCGAAGTTTATCTTCGTGTCGAGCCGGCGGAGCGCAATTCCGATCCGCCCTTGCAGTATAGCTGGGATATTTTCGGCGCCTCAATACCTGGGCAGTATGAGCCTGCCGTGTTCAAGGGCGTCAACGATGTGATGCAAGCCGGCGTGGTCGCAGGATTCCCGATGCAGGATATAAAAGTCTCGGTTTATGACGGCAAACATCACCCGGTTGATTCAAAGGAAGTGGCGTTTCGTACGGCAGGCAAGGGCGCATTTATCGATGCGGTTCAAAAAGCCAAACCCGTTTTGCTTGAGCCGATTGTGAATGTTGAAATTACCGTGCCTGCTGAGAACGTCGGCGACATCGCCGGCGACTTGGCCGGCAAGCGAGGAAGGGTTCTGGGACAAGAGATGCTGCCCGGCAACTTTTTAGCTATTAAAGCACAGGTGCCGCTGGCAGAAGTCACGCAGTACACAAGCCAGTTGAAAAGCGTAACCGGCGGACGCGGCAGCTACTCTATGTCGTTCAGCCACTATGACCTTGTCCCGCCCAACGTCCAGCAGCAGGTCGTCGCCGCCTACGCCAAGGCAAAAGACACGGATTAACACTGCATAATCTGTGAAATCTGCGGTAAAAAACAAAGCGAATAATTACACTCAGCAGACAAGTCGCGCCCTCCACTCAAACGTAGTGTAGACGCTTTTTTGCGCATTTTTGGAAGTTAAGAATAAGGTGAAAAAAAATCTTTGTAAAAATACGAATTTTTTCGTTGAAAGTACGAAGGTATTCGTATAAATTGCCGATATGGGATTAAACAGATAATGACAGGAGATTCGAAGCATGGCAAGAAGCAAGAGTTCACGACCGACGGATAGAGAATTGACGATCCTAAGAATCCTATGGGATAACGGGCCAAGCACCGTTCGCCAGGTCAACGAAACAATGAACGAGGATGAGGATACCGGCTACACCACGACTCTGAAGCTGATGCAAATAATGACCGAGAAAGGTCTGGTGGTCCGAGATGAGTCCGGCCGGCAGCACGTTTATAAGCCCGCAGCCACAGAGGAGAAAACTCAAAAGCAGCTGGTAGGCGATTTGCTGGAAAGAGCGTTCTCCGGCTCAGCGGAAAAATTGGTAATGCGGGCACTTTCTGCCAAAAAGGTTTCAGCGAAAGAGCTGGCCAGAATAAAAAAACTACTGGATGAATTAGAAGGAGAATAATCATGGCGGCACTGGAAAATATCCTTTCGCCCCAAATCGTTCAAAAGCTTGGCTGGACACTACTACACTTCGTCTGGCAGGCCGGCGTCGTGGCACTGCTCTTGGCGATCTTGCTGAGAGCATTGCGAAAAT
The DNA here is from genome assembly GCA_017885385.1 of Planctomycetota bacterium. Lineage (GTDB taxonomy): Bacteria > Planctomycetota > Phycisphaerae > Sedimentisphaerales > Anaerobacaceae > JAFNGF01. The sequence continues at coordinate 2,701 of JAFNGF010000203.1, read as the reverse complement.
CGACACCCAACATCCGATACATCGTCGCCTGCGCGGCCATGGCACTGATAATCCTGATGCCGACTATTACTTTCAACCTTCTCTCCGCTCCGCAGCCGGCATCTCCTGTCGAATCCATTCCCATTTCGGCTCGCGTCTCGGCTGCGCCGCAAGAACCTTACGGCGCCGACATGCTGCTCGGACGTGCCGCACAATATATGCAGACGCCTCGGTACACCTCCTGGCAAGAACGAGCCGACCAGGTCTGCGCAGCGGTACTACCCTATCTCGTTGCGGGCTGGTTGGTCGGCGTGTTCGGGCTTTCTATCTGGCACTTAGGCGGCTGGGCGCAACTGCATCGGCTCAAGAGCAGAATGGTCGAGGATGTAAATCTGTTCGTTCACAGCACACTACAGCAATTATCGGGCAAGCTGGGCGTTAACAAGGTGGTGCAAGTCGTGAAATCTGCACTTGTCGAGGTGCCGACGGTTGTCGGCTGGATTAGGCCGGTAGTATTACTGCCCGCAAGCGCTTTGACCGGCTTGAGCTCGCAGCAATTAGAGGCCCTTCTTGCGCACGAGCTGGCTCACATCCGCCGGCATGATTATCTGGTCAATATGCTGCAGACGGCAGTGGAGATACTTGGCTTTTATCACCCGGCTGTCTGGTGGATCTCACATACGATTCGCCTGGAGCGGGAGAATTGCTGCGACGATATGGCGATCAGCGTCTGCGGTGACGCCAGGCAATACGTAAAGGCTCTGGCTGAGATGGAAAGAATCCGCTGCGGCCAGGCCGAGTTAGCCATAGCCGCCAGCGGCGGAAATCTATCCAGGCGTATATCTCGTTTACTGGGCAAAGAGGCCGGCGTAAAAACCCACGCCAGTTGGGCGCCCGCCGTCATCGCCGCCATCCTGCTCATTGCCCTGGCAATACCCGCAAGCCTCGCACTTTCGGGCGCTGACTCCGAGGATACCTCCGCAGCCGCTATAAGCAACCTGGCTGCGGGCACTACCACAGACGAGATGCTGCCTCCGGCGCCCGGTTCGGCCGAGATAGCGGGTAAGCTGCAAATAGCCCTCGAATGCAAGGTTATCGAGGTGCCGGCCGATTCCGAATTCGTCAAGGGCAAAAATCCGGGCGATGTAATTATCCGGCTTGATGGAGAATTCAGCAGCCGGCTGGAAGCGCTAATCAGAGCGACACAAGGCGCACATGTCCTCACAGCCCCAAAAGCAATCATGCTTGACGGAGAGGAAGCTATGATAGCAATAGGTGAGGACCGCCCATGTATTACCGGCTATGAGCCAGGTGCCGGTGGCGATAAGAAGCCAAAACCGATCATTGAATATGTATTTTGCGGCTTGGAACTGAAGATCAAGGCTAATGTGGTCGACAGTGACGCCGTTCACATGGATATAGATCTTACTACCCGGTCAAAACCGGCAGAACAAAAAGATGCCAGTGGCCGCACAATTCACGTAACAGCCAGAAGTGACTGCACCAGCGAGATGACGGTCAAAGACGCAGAAACCATCATCATCTCCGGCCCAAAGGATGAGGATAGGCCCAATCAAACTCTGATCCTGCAGATAACCCCGCGCATAATCCGCCCCGATGAGCGCATTGGCATACCAGCAAAGGCCGACATAAAAGACCGGTTGGCCGCCGCTGAACCCACCAAGGCGGCCGAATACCCCGTTACAATGGCAATAAAGGCGGCAGATTATGCGAAAGCGGCCAACGCTAAGCCGGGCCAGAACCCCCTTGGGATGGCCATACGCGTAGTGCTGGACTCTATTGACCAGCTAACGGCTGCCGGCACACAAATCGACGACCTTCGCGAAGTCCGCAAAATCCTGTCGGCAAAAGGCTTCACCATTGACGCCGCCAACTTCTCCGGCGACAAATGCGCTCTTCTCATAAGCAAACTGATCGACGACGGCATAAAAGGACGGTTGGCCTGCCGTCTGACAAAACAAAACGACAGGTTGCTTATCGAGCGTATCGATTTTGAATCCGCTGGACCCGCCAGAAGGGAACCTGCCCGACTCCGGCCGCTGTCATCCCAGGCGGAAGAAACGATGCCGACCCCCGCCGGTCCGCCGGAGGCGGATCAGCAAGATAGCGCAGGGTCCATCATCCAAATCTTCAAACTCAGATACGCCGACTGCGAGCAAGCGGCCACCATATTGAGCACCCTGCTCACTTCCGATCGAAAAGTAATGATCGTGCCCGAGCCCCGCTCGAACCAATTGATCGTGCAGGCAGCTGCGTCCGACTTCCAACAAATAGAGCGGCTGCTGGCCGAGATTGATGTGCCGGGCGGCCGGACGCCGGCTGAGACTATCGGGCTGAACATAGAACCGAACTCCGCAGACGCGGCGAGCCAAGAGCACCGCATCATAAGCACTGAGAAATTACGTGTCCTCGAAGAAGAACGTAAAGCCTTGGCCGAAAAACTGCAAACCCAGCGCCAGACAATCCGCCAACTGGCTCAAGAGTACGGAACGGCAGACTTGACCAAACACCAGGATATGAAATTGCAGCGCGTTGCCACTCTATTGGATACACGCACCAAGACCGAAGCACGCAGAATGCAGCTCGAGACCGAGCTAAAATTGCTCGAACAGACCGGCGAGCAAACTGCCACGCCACAAGCGTTGCTCAAGATGCGGCAGGACTATACTAATAACGATCCAACCATAAAGGCCCTGGCCGA
>JAFNGF010000202.1 GCA_017885385.1 Planctomycetota bacterium | reverse complement strand
GCTTCGGTAGGCCACAAATCTATGCCGCCGGGACAGTCCTCAGGATGAGAGCCATCACTGTAGTTTAGCCTGTCAATCCGGATATAATAGCGTGTGCCAAATTCATCCACGTCACCGGGCATGCTTAGCTCCAGCTTTTCTCCGCCATTCTGCAGCTGGCCATCATAAGGGTCAAGAACCACCACCGCCGCAGGCATAACACCATATCGGGCGGCAAAAGCATCCAGGTGCTTTACCACCAATAAATAGCCGCCCGCAGGTATCGTAACTACCGGATCGGAAGGAAAGACAAACTCTATGCCATCGGTAAACCGCCAGGGCTCAGATTTGTCATAACGGTATAAATCCACCGGCTCGGAAGTGATGTTAAATAGCTCAATATACTCTTCATTTTGGTTGCCTGAGCCGGGATTGTACATAATCTCATTGATAACGATAGGCCCTACCTTCGGATAGGCATTGGCCTTGCCGAGCGTATTCTCGCTCATCGCCACAAAGTTGTAGTTATCCGTGCTGCCCTTATAATACCTGCCAAACGATACGCCCGTCTCGGAGGCGTCAAAATCCTCCAGCTCCTGATAGCCGGTCAATAGTACCCCCGCCGCAGGGGCGGGGGCTAAGGCCGATGACAGATATACCTGGTCGCCATTCTCGCTTAAGGCAAACGCCCGGTGACAGCCGGGGTCAGCAGGATTGCCAAAATGCTGGTCTTGATAGAATACAAGATAATCGTTACCGGCAACGACAGCGCCATCGGCAATTTCGTATTTGGTCAGGTCGTTACCATCGTCACTTAGGAACCAGCCGCCGATATTGATCGCTTCGGCGGTAGTATTGTAAAGCTCTATCCAGTCCGAGGCATCGGCGTGGGCGTGTGCCAATACCTCGTTTATTACCACTGAGCCAGGCTCAGGAATAATGCCGGTGTCGTCCCAGCCTGGCGAGCCGCCGTAAAACGCGCTTGCGCGCCAGGAGTCTTTTTCGCCCCAGCTATTTGCGTCAGGATTCGCTGGATTTACTATGGTTAGAGAGAAGCCTTGCCCATCGGTAATTTCACGCCACGCATCGCTGTACTTGAAGTCCAGTATCGTTTGGCCGATGGCATCTTCCAGCCGGATTCTTTCTCCATCATTAGCCAGACTGCCAGAGTACTGCCCGGCAATGACTCCGGCGAAATCCGGATACTGAGCGTAAAAAGCCGCCTGATCTCTCACGACCAGGATATATTTGCCCGCTGCAAGTTCTATGCTGGGGAAAGTGAAGTCTATGCCGTTGGTGAAGCGTGCCAGATTCAGGTTGATGGTTTGGCTGCCGATATTTTTTAGCTCGATGAACTCCTCGTTTGCGTCGCTCAGGCTATCGGTATCCGGCGGATGGTACATAATCTCTGTGATACGCAGGTTTTCCGCCACAGGTCCAACCGTGAAGATTGCTTCGTTAAGAGCGCTCCAGGTGCTGCCGCTGAGCGCCCGTGCCTTGACGTGCGCGCTCTGGGTGAGCCTGATAGCTGCGGAATACATGGCTGCGTGCGCCGTATTGACGGTGCCGCCTGGCAAGCGTGGGTCAGAGTTATCAAGCGTGTAATAAACTGTGCCGGCGGGAGCTTGTATGGAGAAAAGGTCGTGCGTCAAAATATGCCCGCCGTGCTGATAAGAGCTGTTGATATAGAATACGGGGGCAGTTACATTAGGGTACAAATTTGCGTTTTTGAGCCAGCCTAAGACGGTCTGCGAACGGGTGGGGAAGAAGCCGGTCAATTTACCTTTCTGGGTGTTGAGCCAATCTTGACGCGTGTGGGGGTTGGCCTGTCGGTTGTCACCCCATCGGGCCGACTCGCCGACTATTGCGCGGTCGATTTGATTCATTCGCGCCTGATACATCTCGGCGGTTCTCGGATAGGATAGTGTCCCGCCGTTGAAAAAGTGCCGGTGTATATGATCTGCAAATCGCATGAGATACTCGGCATTGCTTTTGAGTAGATTGTGAATGTCGTATGGGCTTTTGCCAAAAGCAGCGTTTGTTCCCTCAACGGTGTGCTCAGCATCCCAGGAGTGGAATCGCCATTTGCCGTCGGGGTGATGATGCGTAGCGTACCAGTTCTTGGCAGGCCAGTCTTCGTTGTTGGGAAGCCAGTTGGCCAGCAGATAGGTGATGAAGTTGTCGATGTCCAGTATCTCCGACAGCGCATTGTATTTAGCCAGGTTTGTCGGGTCGGACTGCACGGCTTTTGCGGCGTTGACCATTGCATTGAAGCTGGCGCGTGCGGTGCCGCTATTGAGTCCGCCGCCGTCGTTGGTAACGTAGCTGCTGCTATGCTTGATGGCATCATATTTTTCCTTGTTGCCGCCGAACATTTCTGCCGCCCAGGCGTGATCGGGCCTTTCGTGGATATAGTACATTCCCCAATACAGGCCGCTGATGTAAACGTGGGCGTATAATCCGTGAGGAGAGTATCCGCCCATCGCATTATGTAGGTCAGCAACGTACTGGTCCTGGATGTACATAGCGGTGCTGCGTTGGTCGGCGCCGGGGTGCAGCCACGAATGGTTCAGAACCCCGTCGAACACAATGGTGTTGTGGCTCTGGACAGGCGAATCTGGAAACAGTCTGAAATCAAGGCTTGGCGGCCCACCGGTGAGCTTTCCATCATCGGTCTGGAGTTTGAACCGGGGCCGCATCGAGAGCTTGAACGTCTTCCACCTATCGAGACTGGTGCCGCCGCCGCTGACCCCGCCCTGCATAGCCAGAGCGCAGTTTAGCTGAAATTGTTCACCGCTGTTCGGATCAATGAACTCGAACGAAGCCACGCGCTCCGTGCCGTCCTGGGACTGGTTGATATAGATGCCTTTACTGCCGAACCAGTCGTCCTTGTTCATAACCAGCGAGATGGTCGGCACGGACTTCAGGTCCTGTTTGATTGTGCCGGCGTAGAGGCCGCCGAATTTGTCCTTACCGTTTTGCCCGACAACATCTGGGTCCATCTGATAATCGCCGGTCACCGAGCCCCACGAAGTCGGGCAGCCCGGCGGCGTAACCTGCGCCCCGGTGACTGGATTGGTAGCCTGCTGGATAACATCGTCCAGAAAGATATACGTGTGCGTGTCCACGTTGGTGGATTTGCAGCCGGGTTTGAATGCCGCTGCCCGCAAACACGTCGTTGCGGAGATCGGAATGGGAGCCGTATAGATAGTGCCATACGTTTCAGCAGGCGTACTTCCATCGGTTGTGTAACGTATGGCGGCGCCATCGGTTTCGGTGGTGATGGCTACGGAGAACGGACTATCGTAAAAACCGCGGTCATAGCTGAATTTAGTGTCGGCTACCACAGCCAGATAGGAACCATTGTTTGAAGAACCTGGAGTCGGCGAAAGCGTCACCCAGTTATCAACTCCATCGGGTTCACGCCCGTAAGAGACATCCGGCGTCTGTTTGCCAAAGGTGATGCTGTCAATGAGGGTGGCGCCGTCCGCATCAAACAAAGCTACGTAATCCCCGCGGTCGGCGTCAAGCTCGAAAGCCGCGTGCAGGCCTGGAACACCGGTGTCATTGTCCGCCCATATCAATAGGTATCCACCCGGCGGGATAGTAGTTGCGGAAGGATTGGTGTCGGGAATCCGCCAGAGCGTAGGTAGAGACGGATCATCTGTGAGGTACATTCCGCCCACATTGATAGGCTCATCGCCGGCATTATAAATTTCGATCCAGTCATCGTACTCGCCCTGGGGGTCTCTGACGGTGCGGTCATTTCTGGCCATAAGCTCGTTGATGACAACCCCGATCAAGTCGGGGTCGCCCACCAGCCAGTTCTTCGCCAGGAATGCGAAGTCGGTCATATTAACGCCATCTTTGGCATTGATGTCGGCGGGATTTGCCTGGGAGTCCAGCCACCGAAGGGCAAAAAGAACCAAGTCATCCCAGTTGACCTTTTTGTCGCCGTTCAAGTCGCCGAGCAACGGCTCGATAATGTTGATGGTTACTGTGCCGGCGCCTTGCTGTGGCACTTCGTCCCAGACCTGAAGCTGCAGTTGATAATCGCCGGGTTTGGAGAATATCGCGCAAGGGTCCTGAACATTGTCGCTGGGCCGGAATGTCACCGTACCGGGGCCGCTGAGCTGCGACCACTTAAAAGTCAATGTCCCCAAACCGCAGGGGTCATCGTCATAGATGACGGGGCTAAGCTGGAGGGTATCATACGGCCAGGAAAGTGAAGGGTAATCCCCGGCGTCAACTTCCGGCGGGCGGTTGCCCGCTGCCCCCACTTCCTGGAGCATGAATCCGCCCAAAGGATACGCGCTACCGCCCTCGGAATCGGCGGTCGCCTCTGCTCTAATCGTGAAACTGCCGTCGGCTGCCGGCACAATGTCGTCCCATCGAACGACGTATCCGGCTCCAGGTGCGCTATTGTCGCCTGCGAGCAGGATAGTTGCATTTGCCGTCTTTGATACTACTCCATCGCTGCTATTGTTGGTGGCGCTGACGCGGCCCAAAATGGTAAAGAGCGATTTGCGGGCAGGATAGCTGCTTGAGCGTATGGCAGTGCCGACAAACGTGTACATTTTGGCAGGGTCCAGGCCGGTGAATTTAATCTCTACCCACCAGCCTGCGCCGCCGTAGTAAAGAGTGTTTGGGCCGAAGTCTATAATGTTATGGAATACTTCGTAGGCATTTGTGCCTGGAGCTGGATTACCGCCTGCGGCGCCGCTACTGACCTGCAGACCGGCTGCTCCCATAGTGAACGTGACCGTAGGCATTCCCGCATCGCTGCCGGTCTGGTAATTCTTCAATCGACCGGTGAAATGGGTTAGGTCGCTATTATGGATGGTCCAGCCGCTCACGTTCGCGGCTGTTGAGTCCGCCGGCTCTCGAAGGCAGTCATTGTAAGCGACCCACTCTGCAGATGCTTTTGCGACGGCCATGCCAAGGACCGATATGACACAAAGGCCCAAAGAGATTTCCAACCTTGCCCGTTTCATTGACGCATTCACTCGTCGCTTGCACCAGCCAAAAACGGCCACAGATTTCACAGACCTGCCCTGAGCTGGGTCGAAGGATTAGACAAGCTTGCCCGCCAGATTTACCCGCAAGACCCCCGCCTGCGCGGGGGCAAGCTTGCCCCTGCGAACGCAGGGGTATGGCGGGCGAGCGGCGGACTTGCTTTTTAGCAGTGTGAATCCGTGTCTAAATTCGTACCCAGCCAAAAAAGCATTTAATAGCTCGTCTCGGCGAAGCGCCGAGCGGTAGCCGGAAGGTGAACCGAAAAGTCCAGCCTTATATATTCTAACATAATAAGGCCGTCGAATCAATGTGTACCTGACTGTAGTTGTCATTCCGGTCCGGTAATCAGCCTAATCTTTGCCGCGTGATGCTCATAGGCGGCCCCTGTCTTCGCAGGCGCAAGGGCGGCCCCAGGCCAACGGGGCGTTCCTGGCGGTAACGGTTCAGCCACTTTCGCACGGTCTTTGCAGTGGTTACAAAGACCCTTGCTACGGGCTTTACGCCGTACGTGAGGGCGTGTTTTATCATTCTTAGTCTTAGATCGTACTTGTCAGCTTTGTTTGGCATCCTTACAATCTGCTCAAAATAGTTTAGAGGTTTCATCCTTGTGGTCCTCCAAAAAACCTTAAGTGTTTTCTGGAGGACCTATTTTTTCAAGAGGATTTTGGCCGTTTTGGCAGGGGTTTTCCCCCCAGCCCCTGCCATAACTTCTTGAGCTGCTTATAGCTCCTGTCGGTCATGCATTTTATCCTCACCAGGGGGATACGATGTTCCCTTCCTATCCCAAAATCTCTTCCTGTTTAGGTTGACAAGTCTTGGTCTTTGCGTATAATCCCAGCTTTTACCTTTTTGGTTTTGTGGTTTGACGGTGCACGTTCGCTTTTCCGGCTTTTTAGGCCGCTGGGGTGCAGAACTATGAAAAGAATCTTGGTGATCGTGGCGGTGCTGTCATCTGCGATTGGCAGCGCTGCGGCTGAGCAAGATAACCTGGGCGTCACTCTGGAATTTAGCTACCTGAGCAGATGGCTGAGTAAGGGCGTTAAAGCCTATGGCCAGCAAGGCGCATTATTTAAGACGATCGATATCGACCTGTACGGCACCGGCTTTGGACTGAACGTCACTCACCGCAATGCCACAGCGAGCGGCTATGTTGACCAGCAAAGGTTTGACTACAGACCGTACTACAAAGGCCAGGTTTTTGATGAGACGCCCTACGCAATGAATTATGACCTCAGTGCCGGCTACGAGCACTATCCCGGCCTGGCACGCAATGTAGCTAACACCACGTGGGAATGGATATACGCCTTTTCTTGGCCCAATATTATGCCCAAAGGATTCGTTCCCGGATACATTGCTCATTATGAGTATCCGGCCGGCAGCGGTTATGTTCATCACAATATCACCGGCTGGGTCCATCGCTTCAGGCTCTGTTACGATCTGAACGTCCAGGAAGTTGCTAAACCGATTCAGCTATCTTCGGAGGTCGCCTATACGGACGGGCTTGGCGGTGTTGCTCACGACTGGTCATACGCCACTTTTGGAGCATCAACACAATTGCAGATCAGCGAGCATCTGTCTTTTTTGCCGGGCGTTTACTATCAGATATCAATGGAGGACACGGTCTGCACGGACGACTTGACGTACTGTGTCCTGAGCCTCAGATATGTGTTCTGATGACCGTGGGCGATTTTCGTATAGGGCAATTACACCGCGGGCTTACAGCCGTAGATTAAGATGGTTGCAGGAGAATGGCCCGTAAATGTTTGGGCAAAGGCCAAATTCCGAATTTGACAAGTTTTGGGTTGAAATTTATAACGGTCGGACGTAATCTAAAAGTTCTGTTTTCGTCGGCTCGGAGCAGTTAATGATAACCCGTCTTGCGTGTGGGCTGAAATGCTTATTTTGTGCCGGCGGATTATTTTGGCAGGGGCTATAAACGAGACTTTCTCACGAACGATGGGTCTGATTACCCGAAAAGGAGAGTAGTATGGCAGAAGCGCAGAAAGCTATCGATTCACTTATGATTGAGAAGCGTACCTTTCCGCCGTCGCGGGCGATTAAGGCCAACGCATACATAACCAGCCTTGAGCAGTACCAGCAGATGTGGGAGCGCTCGCTTAACGATCCGGACGGTTTTTGGCTGGAACAGGCAAAAAGCATCAGCTGGTACAAGGAACCGACCGAGAGCCTTCGCTATACCTGGGACGTCAAAAACCGTATAATTGAGCACACTTGGTTTGCTGACGGCCAGTTGAACGTATCTTACAACTGCCTCGACCGCCACCTGGGCACCCCAATCGCAAAGAAAACCGCAATCATCTGGCAGGGCGAAGCAGAGGACGCTGTCAGGAAGCTTACTTACGAAGAATTGCACCAGGAAGTCTGCAAATTCGCTAATGTCCTCAAGTCGAAAGGCATCAGAAAAGGCGATCGAGTAGCCGTTTATCTGCCGATGGTGCCCGAGCTGCCAATTGCAATGCTTGCGTGCGCCCGCATTGGCGCTATCCACTCTGTCGTCTTCGGAGGATTCAGCGCAGAATCACTCCAGGGACGCATTAACGACTCCGATTGCAGAATGCTGGTCACTTCCAATATTTCATTACGTGCGGGCAAGCATATTCCGCTGAAGAACATCGCGGATGAGGCGCTGGAAAATACGCCGAGTATTGAGAAGGTTATCGTTGTTAAGGTCAATGGCGACCCCTGCAATATGAAGCTAGGCAGGGACACGTGGTATCATGACGAGATGGCTAAGGCAGCCAAAAAGTGTGAGCCGCAGCCTATGAACGCTGACGATCCACTCTTTATCCTTTATACATCCGGCTCGACCGGAAAGCCAAAAGGTGTGGTCCATACTACGGGCGGATACTTGGTGCAGGTCAGCTTCAGCCACAAAGTCATCTTCAACATTCACGATGACGATATTTACTGGTGCACCGCGGACATCGGCTGGGTGACAGGACACAGCTACATCGTTTACGGTCCGCTGGCAAACGGCGCCACATCGTTGATGTTTGAGGGGGTCCCGACGTATCCCGACGCCGGGCGTTTCTGGCATATATGTGACAAATTCGGCGTTACGGTTTTTTACACTGCACCAACTGCTATTCGTGCTTTGATGCGGCTTGGCGACGAATGGCCTGCCAAGTATAAGCTAAATTCGCTGCGCGTGCTGGGGACGGTAGGCGAGCCGATAAATCCTGAAGCCTGGATATGGTATCATGAGAAAATCGGCCGCAGCCAGCGCCCGATTGTCGATACCTGGTGGCAGACGGAGACGGGCGGTATTTTGATTACGCCGTTGCCGGGCGCCCATACGTTAAAACCCGGCAGCGCTTCCCGGCCTTTCTTCGGCGTCGACCCGGTCGTCTTGCGAGACAATGGAACTGAGTGCGCAATAAACGAAGGAGGAAAGCTGTGCATACGCAGGCCCTGGCCCGGAATGATGAGCACGATGTGGGGCGACCATGACAGGTTTATTGATACGTACTTCATTCTCTTTGAGAGCGTCTATTTTACTGCGGACGGCTGTCGGGTCGATGAGGATGGTGACTACTGGTTAATGGGCAGAATAGACGATGTCGTCAATGTTTCGGGCCACCGTATCGGCACAGCGGAAGTCGAAAGCGCTCTGGTCAGCCATGCAAAAGTCGCCGAAGCCGCAGTTGTGCCGATACCTCACGAGATTAAAGGCCAGGCGCTGTATGCTTTTGTTACAGTCAAAAGAGGTGTCCAGGAGAGCGAAGAGTTGAAGGGCGAGCTTATTAAGCATGTTCGCAAGGAAATTGGGGCCATCGCCGCACCGGAGGCAATTCAGTTTGCTCCGGGACTTCCCAAGACCCGCTCAGGCAAGATTATGCGCCGAATCCTGCGCAAGATAGCCGAGAAAAGAACGGATGATTTGGGCGACATTACTACTTTGGCCGACCCGGACGTAGTTCAGTCCTTAATCGAAGGGCGGGGCTGAGAAACAACTCGTATTGCGCACATACCAAGGAGCCTGAACATGGACAAAGAAGCAATTAGCGGCGTAACCCAGATTAAAGACACCACAGCTAACCCTGCGCCTCTCGGGTTGATGGGGTTTGGGATGACCACCGTACTATTGAACCTGCACAACGCGGGCCTGTATAAATTGGGGGCAATGATTTTGGGAATGGGCATTTGCTATGGGGGCGCCGCGCAAATAATTGCAGGGATAATGGAGTGGAAGAAAAATAACACCTTCGGCACGACCGCGTTTTGCTCCTACGGCCTTTTCTGGCTGTCCTTGGTGTTTCTGTGGGTCGCACCGAAGGTCGGATGGGCCGATGCGGCCGAGCCCCGTGCTATGGCAGCATACCTTTTTATGTGGGGGCTGTTCACACTGGTTATGTTTTTTGGCACATTGAGACTCAACTGCGCGCTGCAGGTAGTGTTCGCCTCATTAGCACTGTTATTCTTTCTGCTGGCTCTTGGTGACATCACCGGCAGCGCCGCTGTAACGCGACTTGCAGGTTACGAAGGGATTTTCTGCGGATTTTCAGCGATATATACGGCTTTGGCTCAGGTCCTGAATGAAGTCTACGGCACGACTATACTTCCTCTGGGGCCGGTCAAAAAATAGCCTGGTTGGCGTTTAGCCGTCGCCGGCACGGCGACGGTTCTTCTTTAGCGGAGTTGACGAAACTACAGGCCGTGGATCGGAAACAGCTTTGCTTTTAGCGTCTGGATCGTGGCCTCAATCGCAGGCATTACGGTTTTCTGCTGTTGAGTGCTTACGGCCAGAAATCTATCTCTTAGGCCGCCCTGCCATTCTGTGTTTTCAAGCATAACACCCGCCACGGTGGGGTTTGCATCCTGACCTGTCTGCACACCGCACAAGGCGGCCCAGTCAAGAGCCCAGGCTCTTACCGTATTGTCTATGTTGTATCCGCCGCCGCCAGTGGCGAGAATCGGCCTATTGAAGCGTAGCACATGATCGATAATATCGGCATAGACATTGTTGGTCAGACGAAGGTGCGCCAGAGGGTCGCCCGCCAGGGCATCGGCTCCTAATTGCAGCACAAATACATCGCCGTTGAAAGCGCCAATTAGCGGCAGCGCAATCTCTTCAAACGCTTTCATATATGCCTGGTCGTAAGTGCCGACCGGCAGAGGGATGTTCACACAGTAGCCCTTGCCTTGCCCGGTCCCGATCTGGTCCTCGAAGCCCGTGCCAGGAAATAAGACCTTCGGCGTCTCGTGCAGTGATATGGTCATCACGTCGGAGCGCTCGTAGAATGCCTCGGCGACTCCGTCGCCATAATGGACGTCCACATCGAGATAGAGGACCCGTTTTCCCCGCTCTGCCAGGATGATGCAGGCAACAGCTACGTCGTTGATATAGCAGAAGCCGGACGCTTTCTCCGGTCCTGCGTGATGAAAGCCGCCGGAGGGATTGAACGCCACGTCGACGGAGCCTGTCAGAATCAGCTTTGCCCCGGTAAGCGTTGCTCCGCAGGCCAGGGCCGAATATTCGTACATTCCTTTGAAAACGGGACAGTCACCCGTGCCTATTCCCATTTCGAGTGCCTCCGCGTCCCATCGGCCCTTTGAGGCGGTTTGCAGGGCGTGCAGGTAGGGAGCTGAGTGAAATTTCTTCAGGACTATTCTCTTGGCTGGCGTTGGTGCTACTTCAGCCCCGCCTGCGCGGGGCCAAGCTTGCCCCTGCGAGGGTTCCCGCTTCGCGGGGTCCCAAAGCAGGGGGCCATCTCCCGATAGAAGGCCTATGGACCTAAGAACCTGGCGCAGTTTTTTAGCCCGGTCAACATTAAACGGATGCTCCGGCGGGTAATGATACTTCTCAAGCTCCTGGGAATAAATAAAGGCAGCCTTTCTCATTGATGCGTGTGTGTCCCGTTTCTACTACTTTGTCAGGTCGTATGTTATGTTATAGACTTCGCCGTCGAATTCGGTGTTTACCTTGTAGCCGGAGCTGTAGAAAATAGCCAGCATCGGCTTATTGTTCGGCAGCACTTTTGCGGAAAAGCTCTTTACGCCACGCTGCTTGGCTATTTTGGTGATGTACTCTAAGAGCAGAGTCCCCATTCCTTTTTGCTGCCACTCATCCTGCACGAGAAAGGCTACTTCGGCGACCTGCGTCTTTGGGTCGAGAAAATACTGTCCTATGGCCACGATCTCGTCCCCGGATACTCCTGGAACCACGCCCACGATGGCCAGGTCTTTGTGGTAATCGATATTGGTTAGCTGTTGGACATCTCGATGGGCAAAGGCTCTTGTACGGGTCATATAGCGCTTCTGAACGGATTCTTCGCTGAGCGAATAGAGCATGTCCGAAAGCGCCGGCTCATCACTGGGCTTAATGGGCCGGAAGAATATTTGTGTGCCGTCCCGCAAAGTATCATAGTGCTCCAGGTCCTCCGGATAGCGCAACTGGTCCCAGGCCAGCTCGATTTGGTCTTCGTAAATATAGTTATGAGTTTTGGCGGCCTGAGTCAGCTCTTTTCTAAATTTCGGATGGGCGATATTAATTAGCTCTAGAGTTCTTTCTCTGATGCTTTTGCCGTGCAGATACGCCGTTCCGTACTCGGTGACAACGTAATGGACGTCGCCGCGGGTGGTGACAACTCCTGCGCCCTCGGTTAGGTGGGGAACGATCCTGCTTACCTGGCCGTTCCTGGCAGTGGAGGGCATGGCAATAATTGCCTTGCCGCCCCTGCTTCGGGCGGCGCCGCGGATGAAATCCACCTGTCCGCCGATGCCGCTGTAGAACTGATAGCCCAGCGAATCGGCGCAGACCTGGCCGGTCAAATCTATTTCCAGCCCAACATTGATCCCCACCATTTTCTCGTGCTGGCTGATAATATTCAGGTCGTTGACGTATTCGGTGGGATAGAATTCAAAAAACGGGTTGTTGTCTATATAACGATAAAGCCTTTCTGAGCCCATGCAAAAGCTGGCGACAACCTTGTCACGGTTGAGCGTCTTTTTGGCGCACGTTATGGCGCCGCACTCGATCAGGTCAATGATCCAGTCGCTGAACATCTCGGTGTGCACTCCGAGGTCTTTTTTATCCTTGAGGAATTCAGCCAATGCCTGAGGCACGCGGCCTATGCCGCACTCAATTGTGCTTCCATCCTCAATCAGCCTGGCGATATTCTGGCCGATACGACGCAACACCTCATCGGACTGCGGCACAGGAAGCTCGATTATGTCCTGGTCGAAGGGCACCAGCATATCGAGGTGGTTGGCGTGGACAAAACTGTCGCCGAAGGTTCGAGGCATTCTGTTGTTGACCTGGGCTATGATATAGCGGGCGTTGGCGACTGCGGATTTGACAATGTCCACAGACACGCCGAGACTGCACAGGCCGTTGGCATCAGGCGGGGTCACACTGATCAAAGCGACATCGACCGGAATTCTGCCGCTGTCAAATTCACCGGGTATCTCGGATAGAAATATGGGCGTATAATCTCCGATGCCTTTGTTCAAAGCCTCGCGAACGTTGTCGCCTACAAAGAAGCAGTTCATCTTGAATTTGTCGCGGAACTTCTCGTCTGCGTAAGGGGCTTCGCCCATAGTCAATAACTGGATGATATGGGCCTCGTAGATATGGCCGGCGTGCTCGACTAGCGCTCTGACAAGATGCTGGGGCTGGGCGCAGCCGGTACCGATGAAAATAGTGTCGCCCGACTTGATGGCCTTCATTGCCGCCGCAGCGGTTCCAATCTTGTCTTTATATTTTTCTTTCCAGTCAAAATCCGGCATAGGACCTCTATATCTTCTCTACGCTCATTCGGGCGTCAACAGCGATGGGAGTCGTGCCTGGCGGGCCCACCACGTACGGGTTTATGTCCATCTCGTGAATCTGTGGAAACTCGGTGACAAGCTGTGAAAGCCTCTGCAAGCTTTCTGCTATGGCGTCGATGTCGACTCCTTCTTGCCCTCGCATGCCTTTGAGGATTTTATAGGTTTTTGTGCTCGTCAGCATTTGCCTAGCCTCGTCCTCTGTCAGCGGCGCCAGATAGAAAGACACGTCTTTGAGTGCTTCGACCATTACTCCGCCCATGCCAAACATCATCAGCGGGCCAAAGCTGGGATCACGATTCATTCCCAGAATGACCTCTTTTCCAATCTTATGCATTTTTTCGACCAGAACGCCGAGTATCTGCGCGTCCGGGCGTTTTTGGGGTATTCGGTACATCATCAAGTCGAAGGCGTCCTTTACTTCCTGTTCGCTGTTCAGGCCGAGCTTAACGCCGCCCACGTCTGATTTATGCACAATTTCGGACGACCAGATTTTAAGCACCACCGGATAGCCGATCTGCTGGGCTATGTTCGCTGCCTGTTCCGGCGTAGTTGCGATAGCGCCTTGTGGCGTTTTGAAGCCGTATGCCTCAAGAATTTCCTTTGAATCGGTTTCACCTACCTCACGGTCACCGCGGCGAAGATGCCTTTCGATGATGTTTTCCACCTTTCTTCGATTGACGGGAAAGAGTTTTACGACTCTTTTTGGCCTGTTTCGCCAGGCGACGTAATCGGCCATTACTTTGATGGCGGCGACAGCACTTTCAGGCGTATCGTATTGCGGGATTTTGCCATCGCGCAGAATTCTGATTCCCTCTTCGACTCTTGAAGCCCCTATGAAGCAGGCCAAGACCGGCTTTGCCGGTTTTTGGCGACATGTTTTGACCACCGCCTGGGCGGTGCCGACAGGGTCGGTCATTGCCTGGGGCGTCAACAATACCAGTATAGTGTCCACATTTGGGTCATCCAGAACAGTATGCAGAGCAAATTCATATCGGTCGGCAAGGGCGTCCCCCAGAATGTCAATAGGATTATGCAGATTCGCAGCCGGCGGCAACCTGGCGGCTAATTTCTTGACGGTTTCATCTGCTAATTTCGCGAAGGTAAGGCCTCTTCGTTCGATGGCATCGGCAGCCATTATTCCTGGCCCGCCGGCATTTGTAATAACGGCGACGCTCGGACCGGCAGGCAGTGGCTGGTCGGCAAAGACCCGGGCGTAGTCAAACTGCTCCTTTATGGAACCGCAGCGGATGATTCCTGCTCGGGCAAACGCGGATTCGTAAGCCACTTCGCCGCCGGCAAGACTTCCGGTGTGTGAGGAGGCTGCCTTTGCGCCTGCGGAGGTGCCGCCGGATTTTATCAACAGTATCGGTTTATGCTGGGAGATTCGCTCAGCCTGTCTTACAAACTCGTCGCCGTCGGCAATACTTTCCAGGTAGCCGGCGATAACTCTGGTGTCGGGGTCTTCTCCGAAGGCTTTTATAACATCCAATTCATTTATGTCGGCTTTGTTACCTATGCTGACAAGCTTGCTGAAGCCGATGCCGTTTGCGTTGGCCATGTCCAGTATAGCAGCGAGCAGCGCCCCCGACTGGGAAACGTAGCCCGTTACTCCTTCTGCGGGTAGTTCCGTCCCGAAACTGGCGTTGAGCATATTCTTCGGCGCTATTACTCCCAGACAATTGGGTCCGATGACCCTGATGCCGGCGCGTTTTGCGATTTGGACGACCTGCTCTTCGAGCTGCTTTCCTTCCTTGCCAATCTCTTTGAAGCCGGCAGTAATAATAATGACCGACTTGACCTTGACCTTTGCGCACTGCTGCATAACGGCGGGAACAATCTTGGCCGGCACAATTACTATAACGAGGTCGGGCACTTGCCCGATGGACTCAAGGTCGGAGTAGCATTTAAGCCCTTCAATCGTATCCGCTTGTGGATTGACAGGGAATATTCTGCCCTGGTATCCGGCTGAAATCATATTGGCCAGGATTTCGTAGCCGACCTTCCCTTTCTGCCGGGACGCACCGACAATGGCCACCGATTTAGGATTAAAGAAGCTCTCAAGGCCCATAATTTGCAATTGTAAATTGAAAATTGACAATTGTAAATTGACAATTGGAAGTCGAAAATTCACAATTGAAGATTGAACCAGCGTAGCTGGTCACAATGAACCGGGAGTATACCATTGAATTGGCTAAAGGCACATTTTCAGAGGCATCGCCAGAGAAGACCCTGGGAATTCTGCTGGCGAGTGGCTATCGAGGGTCTGATAGTCAGTCTTATAGTCGTGGCTATTCCGTCCATCTTCCTTGATGAGCCAGAGCGTGACTTTTTAGATTGGCCCATTCATCATACGCTGATTATTATCGTGATATTGGCTCCGATATTTGAGACGCTGCTTTTGCAGGCCCTGCCTGTGGCGATTGCCAGATGGCGCAAAGCAGGATTCAAGGTGCAGATTCTGGCTTCGCTGATACCTTTTACATTGGCGCACCTGCCCGAAGGTGTTGCGGTGGGAGTCGGCGCCGGGCTGATAGGAGGGTTTTATCTGGCGTTCAACTACGTGCATTGGCGGGAAAAATCAATGTGGACAGCTTTGTGGACCACCACACTCGCCCACGCAATAAGAAATGGCATCCCGGGATTACTATTACTTTTAGCCTGGGCGTTTCCGAGAAATTGAAAATTTTCAATTGTCAATTGCTATTCTCGCAGCGCTGGTATGTCCGGCTCGATGTGAACCGTAATATTGACAGGACGGGTAAGCTGTTCATCCAGCGCATCTTCCAGATTTTGAGCAATCTGGTGGGCGGCAGCCACATTCAAATTCCGGTCAACCAAGATATGAAGGTCGAGAAAAACCTCTCTTCCGACGGTGCGCGTGCGGAGACGGTGGTACTGACGGATTTGGCCGTTCGCCTTAATTATATCTTTTATCTGGTCGATTATCGCATGGTCAACGGCACGTTCGGTTAGCTCACCGAAGGCATCTGCGATGATTCTGGCGGCAACCACGACAACCATAATGCCGACGGCAATAGCGGCAACTTGGTCGCCGTGGTTGAATCCAAATTTGTGCGCAACGACGCCGGCGATGACGGCCAAGGAGCTTAGGGCGTCGGCCCGATCGTGCCAGGCGTTTGCAAGTGCTGCCGCACAGTGATGTTTAATTGCCACTGTCTTTGTAAGGCGATAAACCACCTCCTTAACGGCAATGGCGCCGATTGCCGCGACCAGCACCAGGTTGCGTGGACGCGTAACTTGGTCTTTGGTAATGGCAAGGGCTGCGTAGTATATCATTCCCAGGCCAACGCCAAATAAGCTCAGTGCAATCGCAACAGCCGCAAGCGTCTCCAGCTTGCCGTGTCCGTATTGGTGACTCGAATCGGGCTTTTTTGAGCCCAAATATAGACCCAGCAGGACCGCCAAATCAGTCACCATATCCGATACCGAGTGAACGCCATCCGCCAGCAGGGACAACGAGTTGGTGATATACCCTACCACGAACTTGACGCCAATCAAAAATACGTTGGCGCCGATGCTGAGATAGGTGACAAGCCGAAGCTGCCTTGCGGCTATCTGTTGTTTATCTTCGTTCATTAGTGTATCAACGCTTTTGCCTGTATTATCTTGATATATTCTTGAGCGGTGGGCTGGTCTTTTGCCTCAACGATAACCCTCACCACCGGCTCGGTGTTACTGGCTCTGATGTGCACCCAGCTATCCTTAAAATCGAATCGATACCCGTCAATAATACTGACTGTCGCACCGGGGAGTTCACTGAGAACACTTTTTGTAGATTCTAAAACTTGCTGTACCCGCGATTGTTCAACGGCAAATTTATCCTTAATCATATAATAACCGCGGATTTGGCCGACCAACCGGCTAATTGTTTTTCCGGTCTCAGCCATTAGTTGCAGCACAAGGGCAATCCCAGCGAGACTGTCGCGGACGGGGCTTACCCGCAAGTCAATCACTCCGCCGTTGCCTTCTCCTCCGATTATACAATTGTGGTGGAGCATTGCCCCTGCGACGTTGGCCTCGCCGACAGCCGTGCGGATAACCTGCCCGCCAACCTTTTCAGCGATGTCATCAATCATCCTTGAGGTTGAAAGATTCGTGGCCGCCTTCGGAATTTCGAATTTCGAATTTCGAGTTGCGAATTTGGAAAAGACATACTTTGCGGCTAATGCAAGCGTATATTCTTCGCCGATGTAAGTTCCATTTTCGTCAACGATCGCCAATCGGTCGGCATCGGGGTCCTGTGCGAAGCCAATATCAGCTCTGTTTGCTTTTACAGCCTCACGCAGACTTTTGATGTTTTCGGCGGTTGGTTCGGGCGGATGCGCGAATATGCCTGTCGGCTCATCGTTTATAGCTGACACTTCGCAGCCAAGCTCAGCCAGCAGCTTTTTTGTAACCCGCGCACCTGCGCCGTTAACACTATCCAGCGCCACCTTGAACTTTTTTGCAGCAATTGTTTTCTTGTCGATGATCGCAAGAACCTTAGCGATATGCTTGGCATCGGTTTGCTCGTTCGAGGTCACTTGGCCACATTCGGTCGAATCCACAAGGGCAAAATGTTTCTGGGAAAAATATTGCCTGATTCGTTCTGCCTGCTCGACCGGCGGAGCGATGCCATTACCTAATAGCAGTTTTATGCCATTGTACTGGATCGGATTGTGCGAAGCAGTAATGATAACGCCTCCGGCACATTGAAGCTCCGTCACCATAATGCTTACGCCGGGCGTAGTCACAAGTCCCAAATCGACGACGTCGATTCCCACCGCGCACAGACCTGCGGCGGTAGCGGCTTTGAGCATTTGGCCGCTCGGCCGGGAATCCCTGCCAATGCAAACGCTCAGCCTGGTGTTTCTGCCCGTAGAACCTTCTTTAAGAAATGTGCCGAAGGCACAGCCATACTCAGCGGCGATTGGGGGCGTTAGATTTTCGCCAACGAGGCCTCTGAGGCCGCTTACGGTAATTATCAATTGCTCAGCCATGCCACAGCCTGATTCGCTGGGGTAAGCCAGCGAGTTACGAGTATCGGGAATCAGTCCAGCTTGCAGAGGTAAATTTCGTTCACGAAGTCAAGTTTGCTCAATTCATCGACCACTTTTGCGTCCGGCTCTTTGTCGAGACTGACGGCGAGGATCGCCTTTTGCTCTGCCGGTTTTTGGCCGACGCCCATAGTACAAATATTGATGTTATGCTTGCCGCAGATTGTTCCGACGGAGCCGATTACGCCGGGCTTGTCGTCATTAAAGATTACCACCACAGGTCCTTGAGGCGTCATCTCGATATTGAAGCCGTCAATTCCAATGATACGCGGCAAATTTACGCCGAACACCGAGCCGATGACGGTGCGCGTAACCTTATCGGTAACAACTTTGGCGCCCAGGCTTGCCGCCACGTCCTTGGCTTCGGTGTTCCTTGTTTCATTAATACTAATGCCGCGCTCTTTGGCTAGGACCGGCGTGTTGACCATGTTTAACGGCATATCAAAGTGCTTCTGCAGCAGGCCGACGGCAAAGTTAAGGGTGACGGCTTCGATAGTCATTTCAGCGATCGACCCGCGGTACTGGATCTCAACGTCTTTGATGCGGCCCGGCGCGATAGTGCTGAGCAGCTCGCCGATGCGCCGGGCGAGTCTGGCATATTGGGCCACAATGGGCGGCAAAACTCCACCTATTGCCGGTGCGTTAACGGCATTCTTGACCGGGCCGCCCTTTATCGCATCCACCAGAATCTGGGCGGCTTCAACAGCGACCTCAATCTGCGCTTCCTCTGTGCTGGCGCCCAAGTGAGGCGTGACCAGGCAGTTTTCAAATTCGGCAAAGCGAGTATTTTCCGGCGGCTCCTTCGAATAAACGTCCAGAGCCGCCCCCGCGATGCGTTTTTCAGTAAGGGCGTTATACAGGGCGTCTTCATTAATGATCCCGCCGCGNNCGTCTGCTCGTTCTTCGGCACATGGACGCTGATGTAGTCCGCTTCCTTGAAGATTCGTTGGAGGTTGTCGGTTATTTCCACACCGAGCTTTTCTGCCTCTGTTGGTGCGGCAAGAGGGTCGTAGCCCAGGATTTTCATATTAAAGCCTTTGGCCATTTTAGCTACCGCCATACCGATCCTGCCCAGGC
>JAFNGF010000201.1:6416-6665 GCA_017885385.1 Planctomycetota bacterium | reverse complement strand
CGTTCGTGGAGGTGAACGAAGAAGGCACGGAAGCCGGCGCGGCAACGCTGGTGACCCCGGCTCCGGGGCGCTCGGCGGAGCCCCCCACATTTCGTGCTGATCATCCGTTTCTGTTCCTAATTCAGGAGAACCGGACTGGCAGTATTCTTTTTATCGGTAGGGTGACCGACCCAACCAAGAGCGGTCAATAGAACGCAAAACGATTGAATCTATCCTACTGCGTCAGGAAAAAGCAAGCTGGTTACAGGC
>JAFNGF010000201.1:0-6388 GCA_017885385.1 Planctomycetota bacterium | reverse complement strand
CAACGCCCTATCCATCCCGGAAATCATTGCCACGCCGCCGGTGAAGACGATAGGCAAATCAGCTTTGCGGCCGATCATAGACATTGCGCGAGCGGCAATCGCCGCCTGAACGCCGGCGACGATATCCTCTGCCGGCGTGCCGGCAGCGAGCAAGCCGATAATTTCAGTCTCTGCGAACACCACGCACATACTACTTATTGCCGCGGGGTTGCGGCTCTTAGCTGCCATACGGCCGAGCTGCTCAATTCCGATACCGAGACGGCGCGCAACAACCTCCAGAAAGCGTCCTGTCCCGGCGGCGCAGCGGTCGTTCANNATCCAGGCGTATCAGTTTGCTGTCCTCGCCGCCGATATCAATAATCGTCATAGCATCCGGCACCAGCCGACGCACGCCGACCGCGTGGCAGGTAATCTCGGTTATGGTCGTATCGGCTATGCTGACTGCGTTTCTTCCATAGCCCGTCGCCACAATCCTGCGAACATCCTTTTTGCGAATGTCGCTATCCTTTAGAAGCCTTTCAAAAAGCTCCAACGTGAGTTTATCCTGGGCGACGCCCTGGTCGGTTAATCCTTTCGCTATGACGCTGAGGTTCCGGGCATCCATCAGAACAATTTTTATTGTTCTTGAGCCGGCATCTATTCCTGCACAAATCATTTTTTTCTCCGCTCTCTTACAGCTTCGACCAATGCTTCTAAGCGCGTACGCAGCGCCTGCGCAATCGAGTCGGTTAGCGACGGCACCTCAATCTCCAGCACAGGGACATCGAGCTCAGCCTGGACAATTTCGCCGATAACCTGCCCTTCGAGCGCACAATGACTTGCTCCGGGTATGCGCGATATTACGACCGCCTCGGCATCAAACCTACGAATCTCCGTGCATATCCGGCTGGCGCGGTCGGCTAAAGAACCTACCATAGGGTCGGCAAGTGCCATTTGTGCAAGTGCCTCCATCGCCGGCAGATTCTCCGGAATCTCGTCTAGCGCGTGAGTAAACATATATTCAGTCCCGCATATTCTTCCGCCGCAGTCTTCTAAAAGGTTCATCACCTGCAAATCCGCCACGGGATTCACCCAAAAGATTCTTGCAGCGTCATCGCGTAAAAGGCCCGTTCCTTCTTTGATACGCTCTCTCACCTCATCGAGCAGCTCTTTGAGCACGGCGATTGCCTCATCGCGGTCGGAGCAGAAGTGTATCGCCAGCATTTCCGCGACGAGCATTTCAAGAGCCGGCATCGGACACAGTCTTGCGCCAAATACAAGGCGTCGCAAGTCAGCAAGGAGCCTGCGGACCTGGTTTGCTTTTTTGATACCGGCGGAAAGTTTCTCCTCGCTAAGGTGTTGGCCGGCAAATTCTTCCAGAGCCTTTCTAACGCGCTGAAGCTCCGCCTTGACGAATTCCACCTGGCATCTCGGTGCCGAGAATCCGCCGGGCAATTTAACCGATTCTTCGCCCGGCTCAGGGGTCCGCCGATGCGGGATTTCCCACCACAAAATCGGATAACCGAGGCCGTCAAGCCGCTGCGCAATAGCGGAGAAGTCATCACAAGTCGCACCGACGCTGCATATCAAGAGCTCCGGGATCGGAAAACGCGAGCCGGTTACAAAAGCTCCCAGCATTGCACGTACCGGGCAAAAGGACTCATCTATGCCGAGTGAGTCCGCGATAGAAAGCAGCCCGGCATTTAGTTCCATCACACACGGGGTCCACCACGCTCCGTCAGGATAAAAAGCGACCACATTGTCCAATGAATAAGCCATCACCGGCACCGTGCCCAGGTCCTTCATTGTGCCGACGATCTTTTTCCCACGGTCGCGCGCCTCGCGCAGGCGGTCTTCTTCAGTAAGCAAAAAGTTCCACAGGCGAAGAGCTGCGGCAGAATTGTCATAGCGAAGTTTCAGCAGCCGCGTGTCTCCGTCCTCTATATGGCGGCTCAGCAGACCGCCGTAACTGGGCTGAGCTACCCCGGCTTTTTGCATCTGCTCGTACCGCTGGTCCCACTGCCGGAGCGTTGTTTGTCTTGGGATGTCCCTCACGTCAGCGTCTCCAAAAACGCCCGGATTCGATTCTGCCAGCGGCGGCGCTCTGTATCGGTGTCACCGGCGACATCGATATCCAACACGGATAAGTCAGTCCATTCTTTCAGTCGCTGCAGCTCGGCATGCCACGTGTCGCACCAAACGTAACGGCGGAAGATAATCCCTCGCACAGCCCTGGCGGCAAGCTCATGCCCCAGCCACCGGTAAAGCTCGCTATTTGGTCTGCGAGAGGCGTCCTGGATGCCGCCAAAATAGGCGTTGGCAAGCTCTGTTAGAGGGTCTTCGTGGAGTCTTCGCCGGTCAAAAGGCCCGCACATTCCACGCTCGCCGGTCTCAGTCGCATCAAGGACTATTTTCCCGCCGGATTGCTCGACAATATCGAATATGTCAAAGTCGCCTCTTGTCAACGGCCCGCCGATAATAGCCAAAGGCACACCCCGACCCATTTCGGATTTCCTGCCCTGCGCCGGACCTTCCTGCCCGAGCGCCGCTATCGCCTCGGCGTACTGCCTGGCAGATAAATATGCTCGGCTTGCCCGGATCGACCGGCGCGCCGCATCATATTGAAGCATCACCTCTGCCAAAGCATCCGGCGTCGGCGAGTTTCCTCCGAGCCTGACGAGAAATAGACTTAACCGTCCCAGTTCATCCAAATAGAGCTTCTGGGCGGCGAAGGTCTGCCAGGTTCTCGGCACATTCATAAGAAAAGACGCAATGTTGCACTGCCGGGTAAGAACGTCAAATCCGCGGCGCATCTGATCGCATACGGTTGTCACAACGACCCCGCAGGCTCGTTTGTCGTTTATCGCTTCATTAAGGAAAGCCCGCACGTATGGGCACAAGCCTTCCACTGGCCCGATCGGAGAGGCCCCCGCTCCTGTCTTCCGACAGTCCGCAGGACGCCTTACGGCGGAAGACGCGGCGGGGTCAGGTATTATTCTGCTCGGCTGCAGGCCGTGCGCGGCGATCCACTCCGCGGGCACATAAGGACAACTGTAGATAATCCGCTTCATCGGCCAGAGCACCTCGACTGGCCGGCCCTATCACGGACTGTTTCAAATAATGCCTCCGCCCTCATCGCAATGCGAGCGGAATCAGACGGTGAGTAGTCCGTCTCGATTCTAAGATACGGGATGCCAAGCTCTTTCTCGGCTACTTCTTTGACAAAATATGATTCGACATCGTACGTCAGGCAGGCCTGCCAGATAAGCTCTATGACGCACTGCGGACGGTATTCGGCGACCAGGCTGCGAAGCACTTCAAGCCGGCGGTCATTTTTAGTCATTACCGAGCAAGGCAGATGAAAGTACTTTTCAGCCAAAGCAACTATGGGATCCTCGGCTGTCTCGTCAACATCTTCCAAAATGGGCTTAAGTCCGGTGCAATTATCCATACAGACGACAAGCCCCCCGTGCGACTCTATAATTTCCAGGACTCTCTCAGCTCCGTGAACCATCGGCACGCCGGTCATCAGCACTCGCACTTGCGAATCCGGGCGTGGACAGGGTTTTGCGCTTTTGTAAAGAGCAGCTGCTTTAGAATACTGCTCGAAATCAGCGTTGATACCGGAGATGTTGCTCTTGAGCTGGAGCAACTGTCTGCCGGTCAGCGGCGGCGATTCGGATTTCATCAACGCCGCCAGCTCACGCCGCAATGCCCGCTCACAATTCATAATCCTAATAGCTTGCCCGACTCTGTCATCGGTGATTTCGACGCCGAAACAATCCTGCAGTCTTGCTCTCAGTTTACGAAGTTCGCTGATCCAATGCGCCATCGCGTCAATGTCTGCCGGTTTTTGCGGCAGCTCCAATACGTGCATTGGTCGGCCTTCGGCCATCAATTCATACATCTTTTTCTTGCCGTCACAAGTTGTCTCAGCCACAATTAGGTCCGCCATTTCTAGGAAGGGGTTTTTCTTCTGGATGTGGTAGCCGTAAGTCGATTTAATCAATGGGCAAAGATTTGCCGGCAGATGCTCTTCTGCCGGCGGTATCATCGACGCTTCGCCGCCGCACAGACACACCGGCACAGCGTCGGCAGCCATAATCAATTCGCGCGGCGTGTATTCGCACATAATGCCCACGATACGCCTGCCTTTGGCCTTTTCGGCTGACGCATACTCATAGCAGTTCTGAATCATATTGCCGAACCAAGCCAAGGGGCCATTTTCGCGAGAATATCTCTCGACCCGGCTCGAGACGGGTTTAGCCCCGCAATCCCTCGACCCGGCTCGGGACGGGTTTATTGCGGGGTTCGCAACTCTTTTTTTATCGCCACATTTTGCCATTTTTTATCAAACCTCAAAGTTCGCGGTAAAACCGCGAAGGAGACCCCACGTGAAACGTGGGGCCAAATATTTAGCCCCGCAATCCCTCGACCCGACTCGCGACGGGTTTATTGCGGAGTTCCTGGTTACCTTTTCTTGCGGGCGACAAACAAACCCTGGGCAATCTTGCCCGCGTGCGCCAACTTCTGCATAAAAGCCATTTCACCGCCCATCTTCTGCATCAGCTCCTGGTCAAAGCCTATAATCTTCAGAGCGTCGTATGTCAGTTGCATATTAAGCATATTTAGGTACAAGTCAACGTAAGGGCCAAATCTGCCTGTATCTTCGGCCTTGATCACCGTGCAACCGCCGGCCTTGATCAGATCTTTGTAGCCACTGATGCCCTGGACGTTGGGAAACTTCATAAAGGTCAAGAATCGCTCTGCCTCGGCATCAGTAAGTCCCGTCGTTCCTTCAATCCAGTCGGTAAAGGCAATTACGCCGCCCGGCTTGACGATGCGTGCCGCCTCGCAAATCAGTCTTTCTTTATCGACAACGTAGCACCAGGCGTCCTCTCCCCAGACAAAATCTGCGCTGGCGTCTTCAAGCCCGCTGTCGCACACATCCGCCAGGACAAATTTGATTTTGTCCGACAGCTCCTCCTGCCTGCATCGACTCCGGCCTTGCTCGACGACCTTTTTAGTAGCGTCCACGCCGGTCATCTGTGCCACATCTCGAAAACGCACCAGAAATCGCATCCCGGCTCCGTTGCAGCAGCAAAGGTCCACACCTTTCATGCCGGCCCCGATGCCGGCTTTCTCCGCCAGGTCCATCGATGAAATAAAACCGCCTATATGTATCTGCTCGCCCATAATCAACTCCCAAAGCTCACCTTCGGGACCGCTGTAAACGGCTTGAACTTCCGCTAAACCGATGTTACTTACGCTCTTCATAGTAGCTCTTCCTAAAACCTATATTTCAGTTCGCTTTTCTATCATTTTCCCCCAATAAAAAAGCGGGCAAGAGAAACTTGTCTCGTTGCCCGCCGGTGCTCGTGGCACAATTTTTCTTACTCTATCAAGTGCCAGGTCTCCTGCATGGTGACTTCAAACGGCCCCAAGTTTATATCTACCTTCACCTGGTACTTGCCTTTGAAATTCTCTGGCACTCGCCACGAGTACCGGCAGGTCCCGCCTCAGCCATACGCAAAGCTGCCTGTGGCAAGCACCTTTCCCGCCTCATCAACAATCTTTAGCTCCGGGGCCGGCTGCCGCTCGCCATTTTTTTGCACGCCTGGATGGTAGCGTTCGCCCGCCTGTCCGAAAATCGAAAGGCCGACGGAAACTCCCTCATCTTTGGCGGCGACATCAGTTTTAACAGTAAGAGGCGGTCCGACTTTCAATTCGGTGGTGACGCCTGATTCGACCCGGATTGTTTCCAGCCCTCCCCAAGGTCCACGGCTGACCATTTGCCATTTGTCACCATCTTTTGTCCCCTGGATCTGTATATTCTCCGGCTTGTAGGTGGCCGGCGCCGCTTCTGTTCGAGGGACTATCCCGTGCACTTGAATCAATCTGCCGCTTGCGTCAGTAGAGCGCAGCTCAAGGTCTACCTGCACTCCGGATGCAGTTACCCCGCTTATATAGCCGGCATCAGGCTTTTTCTCCAGATCTATAGGCTCACTCTTAATATCGCCGGTATTCTTGACCAGAGCAGCGATAATCAAAGCGGCGAGCAGCCCAACAATAATTAGCGAAATAAGAACGATTTTCTTCATCTTCACTCCACTCCAAAAGTGCGCAAAGACTTTCCCAGCTTTGTTTTCTACCATTTTAGACGCTGACGCCGCGATTTCATTACATTTTTTCTGTAAAAATCCAGCTAAATCTCATTTGGCTTCCCGCAGAGCGGCGTCCCTTCGGCGCTTCATCTGGTCGCCATTGACTGCCCAGCATATTTTCTCTCTTATCGCGGGCCATCTCGCGGGTTGACAAAGCCAGGTGAGGCAGCAGCGGCCTTCCAGTTGGCTACGTCATTACCGTAAACAGAAGAGACCCGGCGAGAAAGTGACATCCCGCCGCCGTC
>JAFNGF010000200.1 GCA_017885385.1 Planctomycetota bacterium | reverse complement strand
TTTGTCAGTTCGCCGTCGCCGAGAATCTTGACCTTACTTTCGCAGCTTCTGACCAGGCCGGCTTGGCAAAATTCTTCTACCCCAACGCCAGCGCCGTCCTCAAACTTTTCAAGCTGCGATACGTTGACAACCTCAAATCGCGTTGTGAACTTGTAGTTGCTGAAGCCGCGTTTGGGTAGTCGGCGAAATAAAGGCACCTGCCCGCCTTCATAGAGCGACGAAACCATAGCGCCGCTCCTGCTAAGGCTGCCTTTGGTCCCGCGCCCACAAGTTTTGCCGTGGCCGCTGCCGGAACCTCTCCCGACACGCTTGCGGGCCTTATGCTTACCTGCGACAGAGGTAATTTGGTGGTTCAACATTTGAGCACCTAAGTATCAACTGCTAATTGCCACGCCACGAAGTGATTCTACCTGTTCTTTGCGACGTAACTTGAGCAATCCGTCCATGGTAGCTTTGACAACGTTCCTGGCAGAGGTACTTCCATATATCTTGGTAAGCACGTCCTGTACCCCGGCGTATTCGAGCACTGCGCGGGCACTGGAGCCGGCGATGACTCCCGTGCCGGGACTCGCAGGGACCATCACTATCCGTGTGGCGCTGTACTTGCCGATGGTCCGGTGCGGAATCGTTCGTCCGACCAGAGCTATCTTCTGCAAAGACTTCTTGGCGTCCTTTATCCCCTTTTCGACGGCCAGCGGGACTTCATTAGCCTTGCCGTAACCGATGCCCACCGTTCCGGAGCGGTCGCCCACTACAACCAATACCCCAAAGCTGAACCTGCGGCCTCCCTTGACCACCTTGGCACAGCGGAACACCTTTACCACCGTGTCTTCCAGCGGTTTTTCCTCTTGACCAGCTAATATACCGGCTTCAATCTGCAATTGCCTTCTCCAAATTTTCGTTAGTACCTGTTAAAAAACCAAGCCCGATTTTCTTGCAGCTTCTGCAAGTGCCTTGACTTTGCCGTGGTATTTGTAGCGGTTTCTGTCCAGGCAGACACACTTAATTCCGACCGCCAGGGCCTGTTTTGCCACTGCTTCGCCTATGATCTGAGCGGCTTTTATGTTACCGCCCTTGGGCAGTTGGTCGCGCAGGCCTTTGGCCCTTGTGCTGGCTGAGACAAGAGTAGCTCCTGCCACGTCATCTACAATCTGGGCATAAATGTGTCTGTTCGAGCGAAACACCGACAGTCGTGGTCTGTCCGGCGTGCCGGACACTCTTTTTCTTACGTTATATTTGCGTCTCTGCGCTGCTTTTTTTATCTTGTCAATCCGCATTGGAAACCAAGCGACGGCTATGCCGCTCCCGAAGTAAATGCTTTGCCGACCTTGCGGCGTACATGTTCGTCCGCAAAGCGGATGCCTTTTCCTTTGTAAGGCTCCGGCGGCCTTATTTTGTGTATATCCGCGGCGAACTGTCCCAGCAATTGTTTGTCCGGCGAGGAAACAGTGAACCTGGCGGGCACCTCATCGCCTCTGGTTGCACCGGTCTCAATGCTTACTTTTACGCCTTGCGGTATCTGTTTTTCCACTGTGCTCGAAAAGCCGACCTGAAAAAGCAGCTTTCCAGCTTGTTCCTTGATGTTAAAGCCGGTGCCATATATTTCGAATTTCTTTTGGAAACCCTTGCTAACGCCTGCAATCATATTTGCAATCAGGGCGCGCATGGTGCCGTGCAACTGTTTACTTGAGCGACTTTCAGGGTGATCATTCTTGACCAGTATTCTGCCTGCCTTATTGTCGATTTCCACCTCAATCAGGGGGTGACAGTCCAGCTGCAGGCTGCCCAGCGGCCCGGACGCCTTGATGGACAAGCCCTGCTGCTCAATTTTCACGCCCTTGGGGATGTCAACGGGTTTTTTGCCGACTCGACTCATTAGCTCACCGTACAAAGAATCTCACCGCCGACATTGGCGCTGCGGCATTCTCTGTCGCTCATTACGCCTTTGCTGGTCGAGACAATTGCTATGCCCATGCCGCCTAAGACCCGCGGCAAATCGCCGGCGGGCGAATAGATTCGGCAGCCGGGCTTGCTTGTTCTTGTTATTTCGGTGATCACAGGCTGTCCCTCTTGGTCGTACTTCAGAGCGATTCTCAGCGTTCCTTGTTTGCCATCATCGATCCGGTCGAAATCTTTGATGTAACCTTCTTTCTTCAGGACAGCTGCGATAGCTTGGCAAATATTCGATGCCCTGATACTGACCTGTTCTTTGTTTGCCCTTAGGGCGTTTCGAATTCTCGTCAGCATATCAGCTATTGGATCGCTCCAGCTCATATACTTGTGCCTCGCATCTAATAGTCTTATCCAGGTGTACACCGGGTAGCGGTTGGCGTTTCACCAACTAGCTTTTCTTACTCCCGGGATTTTGCCCTCGTTAGCTAAAGTTCTAAAACAGATCCGGCAGATTTTGAACTTCTGGTAGACTGCTTTAGACCTTCCACAAAGCTCACAGCGTGTATATTGTCTAACCCGGAACTTTTGTTTCTTCTTTACTTTGTTTTCCAATGCCTTTGTCGACATCCATACGCTCCTGTTTGCGTACAGCATTTAGCGCATAAGCTGTTTATTTGATAAGGCCATCTGTTATTATCTCTTGAAAGGCGCGCCAAACAGCGCTAACATAGCTCTTGCTTCTTCATCAGACCTTGCCGTCGTCACAAAGGTTATGTTCATGCCCTGTTGAAACTCAACTTGAGCGGGATTCACCTCGGGGAAGACGGTCTGCTCAGTCAGGCCCATTGAGTAGTTGCCTCGTCCGTCAAAACTGTCCGGATTAAGGCCCCGAAAGTCCCTTACGCGAGGGATAGTCAAATTGATAAGTCTATCCATAAACTCGTACATTCTTGCACCGCGAAGGGTGACTTTCAAGCCAATTTCGTTGCCTTGACGAAGTTTGAAGCTCGATACGCTTTTTTTCGCTTTGCAAACGGCGGGCATCTGGCCCGTGATCATCATCAGATCCTTCTTGGCCGATTCCAGAAATTTTTTGTCTTGTGTCGCCTTGCCCACACCCATCGAGACGACGACCTTTTCCACGTGCGGCACGGCCATAGGATTCTTATAGCCGAACTGTTTCGCCAATTCTGGAACTATCTTGGACTTATACAAATCTTTCAAACGTGCCATCTTGTAACTCGCGTCTAATGTTCTACCGCGCTTCGAACACGATCGAATCGCGCTCAACTATTCGCTATCCATAAAGCTCTATTTTGCCTTTTTGATGACGCCGATTTCAGTGCCGTCGGCAGCCAATCGTTTCTTGCTGCCGTCCTCACCGACTTGATGGCGGACTCTGCTGCCTTTGGACGTTTTTGGATTCAGCGGCAAAACGTTGCTTATATGGATTGGCTGCTCAACATTGATTCGGCCTCCCTGCGGATTTTTCTGCGAAGGCCGAACGTGCTTCTTAGCTAAATTCTGACCCTGCACGACTACCTTGTTCTTCTCACGCAGAACGCGCAGCACTTTACCGGTAGTGCCCTTATGGTCGCCGGCTATGATTTCAACCGTGTCGCCTTTTTTGATATGTAGAGCCATAAATTGCATCCGGTATTTCTTATCTTGTATCTCGCTCCAGGAGATACGTTTGGGTTCCCGCCTACGGCGGGCCCCTTTTGCACATTTACACCACTTCGCTTGCCAGTGAGATTATTTTCATATAGTTTTTCTCGCGCAGCTCGCGAGCCACCACACCGAAAATTCTGGTTCCTATCGGGTTGCCCTCATTGTCAATCATTACCGCCGCGTTGCTGTCGAATCGCACATAGCTGCCATCTCGACGCCTCAGAGGGGTCTTGGTGCGAATAATGACGCATCTGTGCACTTTCTTATCGTCCAACTGGCAAGTCGGCAGAGACTTTTTTATCGCCACACAGACAATATCTCCCACCGTGGCCGTCGCGCGGGTGAATTTGCCGCGCGCTCCGCTCCTTCCGAGTACCCTGATGCACAAAGCCGACTTGACACCTGAGTTGTCGGCTATATCCAACATTGTTTCTTGCTGAATCACTTTGCTATTCTCACATCCTCGTCTGGGCGAAGGCGCCGGCCGTAGTCTGGTAGTCCGGCTGCACGCTGCAGCCGGTCTGCCGGCTGAGATTTAACGGCTAAACCGACTCTGCCTTCTGGACAACTCTAATTAGACGCCAGCTCTTGGTCTTGCTCAGCGGTCTGCACTCGGCTATCTCAACAAGGTCACCGAGGCCGGCCTGGTTGTGCTCGTCATGAATGGCCAGCCTCGTCCTGCGCTTGAGGTACTTGTTGTACTTCGCGTGCTTGACCCTGTAGTCAATGGCGACTTTCGCGTTCTTGTTTCCGCTTTTGCCTATCACTACACCGGTCAACATTTTTAGCTTCTTGTCTTGCATTTTTATACCGTATTATGATCGCCGGTTTAATGCCCGTTCCGGGTCATTCCGCCTTGGCTTTTTCACGCAGTATAGTTTTAACTCTGGCAATATCACGCCTGGCATTGCGCATGGCTTTGGAGTTCTCCAGAGTCTCCGTAACCGCCTGTGTACGCAATTCAAACAGGCGTTTCTGCTGTTCTTGCAGCGTGTTTTGCAGCTCATCACTGCTCATTTCGCGGTACTGCTGCGCCTTCATCCGGCGGTCTCCTTTTACAGTGAATGTCTGCGCTTGATGAACCTGCACTTTATCGGCATCTTATAAGCGACTCTAAGCAGCGCTTGCTTTGCCATGTCTTCGTTTACTCCTCCAACCTCAAAACACACCTGTCCGGGTCTGACCCTGGCGACCCAAGACTCAGGCTCGCCTTTACCTTTTCCCATCCGGGTCTCCAACGGCTTGGCGCTTACAGGCATGTGAGGGAATATCCTGACATAAACTTTGCCTTCCCGATGCAGGAAGTGGGTCGCAGCCACGCGGCCGGCTTCAATGATCTTGGCGCTTATCCAGCTGGTCTCCAAGGCCTGCAGCCCATAGTCGCCGAAGGCTACATAGTTACCCCTGGTCGCATTGCCTTTCATCGTGCCGCGCTGGCTCTTGCGATATTTGACTCTCTTTGGCATCAATGCCATTTTTCTTGCCCTGACAGATATAAAGTGTAGGACGCAATAGCGTTCCTACCCGATATCGTTCAAAACCACGTTTTTGTTATACGGTCTTTTGTCCGCCGGCGTCGGTTTGTCTCGGTGCGGTACCCGGACTAGATTCAGTGGGTTTATTATCCTGTTTTACCGGCACAACTTCATGCGCACTGGCCCGGCCTGCCGGAGCACCGGTGCGCCGGGACGGTCGAGTTCGACGGCGTGGGCCTGGTACAATCTCTTCGCCGAATTTACCCTTATAAATCCAGACTTTAACGCCGATGGCTCCATACGTTGTTCTTGCCGTTGCCGTAGCGTAATCTACGTTGGCATCCAGAGTATGCAGTGGGATGCTGCCGAGCTTTTGGGTTTCTCTCCGCGCCATTTCAGCCCCTGCAAGCCGGCCTCCGCAGATAATCTTAACTCCCTTGGCGCCGACATCCATCGCAGATTCGCAAAACTGTTTCATCGTACGCCTGAATGAAGCTCGCTTGGACAGTTGTTCGGCGATCGCCTCAGCTACCAGAGCAGCATTCAGGTCTGGATCTTTGATCTCAATGACGTTGACGGTTACTTTTCGCCCTGTCATCTCCTCGAGCTCTTCTCGCAGCTTGTCTACTTCGCCTCCTCTGGGGCCTATGACCACGCCCGGACGAGCGCTGTGCAATGTCACGTTAACCTCGTTGCGTGTCCGGATTATCTCGATCTTTGCCACCGCACCTTTGGGCATGCTCCGGTTGAACTTCTGGTCGACGTACCTACGGATTCTCTGGTCCTCGACAAGGAAATCCCCGTAGCTATCCTTTGGAGCAAACCAAGTGCTTTGCCATCCAAGCCTTATCCCGGTTCTAAAACCTATTGGTGATGTCTTGTGACCCATAATTCACATTTCACTTTAAGGCTGCGTTACTGTTATATGTATATGACAGCCCATTTTCCTTATGCGATGGGTTCTGCCCCTGTCCTTGGCGATCCATCTTTTAGTACCAATGCGGATGCCCGCATCATCGACCCGGGCCTCGCTGACGTAGAGATTGTCTACATCAGCCTGCTGCTCGTCGGCATCTGCAATGGCGGCTTTTAGCACCTTGTTCACCATCGTTGCCGCTCGTTTTCTGGTAAACTTCAGGATGTCCATAGCGTCCTGAACGCCTCTGCCCGCTATCAATTGCGTGACCAGCCTGGCCTTGCGAGCCGAGAGCGGGGCATAAAGGTGACACGAGTGCCAGTCAGCCAAGTCATTTGCCTCAACGGATAGAGCGGCTGCCAGGCGGGTAATGTCTTCCTTTCGAGGTTTGGGTTTAAAAAGGCCTCTTTGCCAGTTTTTGATCGCCGCAACAGCTTTCTTCTTATCGAGTCTTGGTCTGCCCAGTTGGCCGGCCAACTGGGCGATGTCTACCTGCCGCTGCTGACAGAGTTCTTTGAGCTTAATAGCACTTAACATAGGTTATTTTATCTTCTTGCTCGAGTGGCCTCTAAATGTCCGTGTGAGCGAGAACTCGCCCAGCTTGTGGC
>JAFNGF010000199.1 GCA_017885385.1 Planctomycetota bacterium | reverse complement strand
GTTGTTGCGCATTTTGTTGCGCACCCATGGTTTGGGTTGATCTGTTCAAGAACTTGACGATAGCTATTTTGTGAACACTTTTCGTATAAATAACGCTCTATAGGGCGGAGAGGGCGGGATTCGATTTGCCCTCTCTTTGTAATATCATTATAAAGCTCATTTCACAGCTTAATTCCAATAAAAGCAAAGATTCAAATTCTCTTGTTGATTTACTATTCTTGCACGATTTTTTACTACCTCGTGATGTATTTTGAGGGCAATTTGAGGGCAGCTTCAAGGGCAATAATTTACAGTATGCACAACTTCTTGCCAAGTAGTACTTTGGAGGTAGATGGCAAAGTACTGGTGGAGAAAGGAGTCCTGAAGTTCTGAGTTCTTGTATAAGCAGCTAAAGACTTTTCCATTTTGCGGGTTTGGACAAGCAATGGCGTAAATAGTCTGCCATCTGTTCTTATTTGACCGAATCGTCGGGTAACAGGCCGAGCTTCTTGTACAACTGCCGTCGCCCGGCCTTGTCGCCGTCAAGTGTCGCTCTGGCGTATTCGGCCACTTCCTTCGCGTGTGCGCGGGGCACTACGATGACGCCATCGCCATCGGCTCCGATGACGTCGCCAGGCTCGACTAAAACGCCGCCGCAAACGATAGGGGCGGTTGACGGATTCGATTTCGTTCCGGCCCGGTCGAATGCCCCTGCCGACCTCTCTAAAGTAAAGCTGGACCTTCTCGGTGGCGATTTCATCGGTGTCGCGGGCGGTCGCATTGGTGACCACGCCGACACATCCTCGGAGTTTCCAGCCCATGATATTATTCGAGCCGATTGAGCCAACGTCGGAGTCCGAGGCATCGTCGAAAACCAAGGCGGTGCCCTTGCGGATCAGCGGAACAAATGGCTCACTGGAGAGTTCACTATACCAATTGCCGACCCAACGATCAAATTCACTGGTCTCCATTTGGGGTGCTGGCGGCTTGTTCGTCGGGACATAGCGGACGGTCACGGCGATGCCGATAACGCTGCCCAGGAAGCGGCAGCACATCAGGTGTACATTAACGACCTTGTCTGCGTGATTGAGAGCTGGAAAAAGACAGTGACAGATGCGGGATTCGACGCCTGCTGTGATTTCGATCACAGAGCCGAGACCGTGGCTGGGCATCGGGTGTACATCAATGACTTAAATATCCTTATTACCAGCTGGAAGAAGACGGCTGCGGAGCTTTCAGGTAATTGCCCAAGACCCGAATAGTCTCTTTGTTTGAGCCTGGCAGCTTCGGGCCGGGTTTGGTCGACGACATTCGCATCTACGACCGAGCAATGGTGCCGTAGAAACGAGAGCCTTGCCACAAGGAAGGTCAAAGGGCTTGCAGTCAGAAACACTGTCAGCCTTTTTTGTTGGGAGCGTCATCGGCTCAAACTCGCGACTCTTTACCAAATAGTTTAATAGTCGCAGTTTCCAAGTTTCATGGGAATTGCCGCCGACGCTCCTTAGCTATGGCGACGGAGCGATGTTACATTTGTATTGACAGACACTTACAAAAACTGGCCTAAAATCAGGCAAGTGCCGAGAAGGCCCATTTTGCGGGCTCTTCGGTGCGCGCGCACCGGCTCTCATAGGCTGGTAGGACCGATCCAAGATCCTCTCATAGAGAGCGTACATAGAATGGGGGCAGACGGAGCAGCAAGTACTCTCACGGTCCTAATGCTGCAACGTGCAGCTCACTGACCCTTCATCTTTGCTGCCAGACGGGCCACTCGCTCGCCGAGTCGCCGGGCACCGTCAAGCTCTCCTTCGCCCACGCCAGGATCGAGCGGCCCAGTAATGGCGGAGGCACCAGACTCCGCCCAGATGCTGCCGGTTTTTTCGTTTCGATAGAGCGGCCCAGCCACCACCATCCGGTTGTGCAACATGAACAAAAGCAGGGAGACCACGACGTGTTCCTGGCCGCCCACCTGGCCTCCCGCCGTGGCAAAGGCGCCTCCGACCTTGTCGGTGAAGTCCACCTTCATTTTCCAGTTCCAATCGTCAATGATCGTTTTCATCTCGCCAGGGACGTTGGCGAAGTAAGTAGGGCACCCCAGGATGATCCCATCGGCGGCATCGAGGTCCTCTTTGGACACCTCGCTGACCTTCTTGAGTGTGGTGACCACTCCCGGCACGCGCTTGGTTCCTTCGACAACTCCGCGGGCCATCTGTTCCGTGTTGCCGGTGCGCGAGTGGTAGGCGACCAGGATGCGCACAAAGACGTCACGATTTGGCCTTAGAAACCGGATACAGACCGGCTTTGCGATGTAGATCTTATGCCCCGTCGGCTCAAGCGCACCGGTTTCCTGGTCGATCCGGAAGACAACGACACTGTCACTGCCCTGGTTGGCAACGAGGCAGAACTTGCCTGTCGGCTCGATATTGAAGTTCCGCGGCGTTTTGATGTCGGCCTTCTCATGCTCGACCAAAGCCAATTTCCCATCGGCTTGGTCAATTCGATAAACCACAATGCTGTCGTGCCCCCGATTCGAACCGTATAGAAACTTCCCGCTCGGGTGTACGCGTACCTCAGCACACGTATTGGACCCATTGAAGCCGTTCGGCAGCGTCGTGACCGTCTGGATCTCCCTCAGCACACCTGAATCCGACTCGTAGGCAAAGGCGGTCACCGTGCAATCGAGCTCGTTGATCACGTAGGCGTACTTGCCATTTGGGTGGAAGCAAAAGTGCCGTGGTCCGGACAC
>JAFNGF010000198.1 GCA_017885385.1 Planctomycetota bacterium | reverse complement strand
CCGAGACGAGAGCAGAGCCGAAGGGCCGGTTCTATCGGAGACGTTGGCTGTTTCAGTTTCTATCCGGGCAATAACCTCGGAGCGTACGGCGAGGCCGGCGCAATCGTGACCAATAGTGAAGAGCTGGCCGAGAAAATGCGTATGTTTCGTGATCACGGCCAGGTCAAGAAGTACTATCACTCTATAATCGGCTGGAATGCACGCATGGACGGTTTCCAAGGCGCAGTTCTAAGCGTTAAGCTAAAACATCTGGCCGAATGGAACGAAGCGCGAAGAAGAAATGCTCAGCTTTACGACACAATTCTGGCAGATACGGATGGGGTGATCACGCCGGTTGAAGCTGATTATGCCAGGCATATCTATCACATCTACGCCATCCGGAGCGAGAGCCGCGACGCTCTTATAAGTACCCTGTCTCAAAGGGGTGTATGTTGTGGAATTCACTATCCGCTGCCTATACACCTTCAGGATGCCTACAAGTTCCTCGGTTATGGGAAAGGCAGTCTGCCGGTGGCGGAAAGATGCGCCGAGCAGCTGGTTTCATTGCCGATGTTTCCAGAACTCGGGCCGGAGCAGATACAAAGAGTGTGCCGGGAAATTCGGAGTTTTCTGGGGGTGAAGGTTTAGGGACACCCCTATTTTCTACTGATGCCCAGGAGCCTTAGTGCACTGCCACGTTGATATACTGAACCCGATTGATTATCCATGCTGGGATGAATTGTTGATTTCCAGCCAGGGCTATAGCTTTTATCATACCTCAGCCTGGGCGAAGGTGCTTTGTGAAAGCTACCGTTACCATCCTGTCTACTTTACGCTCCTTGATAAGAACAAGTTCTTGGCCATGACACCGATGATGGAAGTAAGAAGCATACTTACAGGACGTCGCGGTGTATGCCTACCGTTTACCGATCAATGCGAATCTATCGGCGATAACAACTCTGGTGCTGAAGATATGATTGAGTCTATAAAGGATTATGGGCGCCGGCGGCGTTGGGAGTTCATAGACCTAAGATGGGGAGACTATCCGAATGAAACGCCGGCAGTGTCCTTTTACGGGCACAAGTTGGATTTAACTCTGGGTGCAGAGCAGCTCTTTTGTCGGTTCAGACACAGTGTCAGAACAGCTATTCGCAAAGCAATTCGTGCGGGGGTCAACGTCAAGATACATACTTCTATAGAGGCGCTAAAGGAATACTACCGCTTGCATTGCATTAGCCGACAGAGGCATGGCTTGCCTCCACAACCCTACCGTTTTTTTGAAAAAGTCTACGAGCATATTATCTGCAAGGACCTGGGTTTTATCGTGCTGGCCTGTTATTGTGGCGCCAATATCGCCGGTGCTATGTTCTTTAATTTCGGCGATAAATCCGTGTGCAAGTTTGCCGCCTCGGACTATAGGTATCAGCACCTTAGAGCAAACGACCTGGTAATCTGGGAAGCGATAAAATGGCAGGCTCAACGTGGATACCAAAGCCTGTGTTTTGGCAGGACAGCAATGGATAATAGGGGGCTGCGAAGGTTCAAGATAGGCTGGGGCACAGAAGAGCGAGTCCTCAACTATTACAGATATAACCTGCGACAGGACGCCTTTGTTGCTGGGACTCAGGAGGTAAGTAGCGCCTATCGTCACATTTTCAGAGCCATGCCGATGCCTCTGCTGTGGTTATGCGGCTCTGTTCTGTACAAGCACGTTGGATAGCCTTTATGAAAGCATTACTTGCAGAGAGAATGGCGTCAGTAAGTTGCCTGTGGAAGCGAGCGTCTTAACGCCGAATGCGTGCTGACAGGAGAATAATGTTAAACATACGCAGATTTGTGGAGCGTCTCGTCTTTACACTCAAAACAAAGGGAGTAATTGGCTTTATTCTGCGCTTGGCCACGCTTATCAAACGTTTTGATTTCTCTGGAAACAAAATGAAAGAGGCTGTTCTGACGATAGAGCAGCTCGGAAAGAAGTACAAATATCGACCAGCCTTAATCGTCCCGGCTCTTGTTCTAAAAAGGCACCATAAATTGCTTAACCATTCGTCACATACCAATCTTGAATTTGCCATACATGGCTACACGCACAAGAACTTCAAGCCTCTGGGACTGGACGAGCAGGTCAGCGAGATACGCAAGGCTAAAGACGTTTTCGAGCAGCTCCAGATACATCCTTACGGCTTTCGAGCGCCATATCTGAGCTGGAACGGCCACACGGGTCAGGCCGTCCAGAGGAACAATTTGCTGTGGGAGAGTAATGAGACCTTTATATGGAATGGCTTTAAGAAATCTCACCTGTCCAAATTGAGACACTTTATGGAAAAGGCCGTTCATGTCCTGTACAATCCACTGGATGGTCACAAAAGCGTGGTAATTCCTCGACTGCAGGGTGGCATTGTTTGCATTCCTATAGCGCTTCCAGATGACGAAATACTAATAGATAGGCTTGGTATTAAAGATTTAGATAGAATCAGCCGAATATGGAGCGAGATACTTGAAACCACTCATCGGCGAGGAGATATTTTTGTTCTACAGCTACATCCCGAAAGATTCGCGACCTGCAGAGAGGCTATGGAAGGACTGCTGGATAAGGCCCTGAATTCAGAGCGGGATATATGGGTTACCGGGATGAAGGAAGTTGCCCAATGGTGGAAAGAAAAGAGTCGATTCCAATTTGCCTTTGAAGCTGCACCCGGGAAAGGTTGGCGAGCTCACTGCAAATGCACCGACCGGGCGGTCATTCTTGGCCGCAATCTTCCCGGTAAAGCCTCGCAAGCGGCATTTTATCGAGATTATCGCGTAATTGAAGAAAGGGAGTTCCTCGTTGAATCAAAGAATCGCAAGCCGTGCATTGGCGTCCACCCTCAGTGCTCGGAAACGTTACTCAAATTTCTGGCGGATGAGGGATTTCCTTATGAAGTGTCGGATAATGAGGCAGGCTACTCGCTCTTCGTAAAGGAACATGAGACTTTTGGTCGAGAGAACGAATTGGATCTTTTAGGAAGGATCGAAGAAAGCCCGAATCCCATTGTGCGGTACTGGTTGTGGCCCGATGGTAAAAAAAGTGCATTCACAACCAGCCATGACTTGGATTGCATGACTTTGACAGACTTTTTGCTGAGACTATTCGGCAGATAAATACTCAGATCAAAAGTGATCTGGAGAGTTTTGCGTAACCCTGCTGGAATTACCAGGTAAGGACATAGTGATCATCACATTATCACCCAAAGAGAAAGCACACAAAGCTCCGTAGTAGAGACAGTACCATGAATATAAGTGACGTAATGCTTATTGACCCCTTGAATGACGTTAGATGGGATTCATTTGTTGAGAACCATCCATACGGCACAATATATCAACACTCTTCCTGGATGAAAGTGATTGCCTTGACGTACAAGCACGCCAGACCACTGTGTTTCGCCATAGAAGACCAAGAACGTAATATTCGTGCAGCTATTCCGTGCTTTATTGTTGAAAGTAGATTAACGGGAACAAGAATTGTGTCGTTACCCTTTAGTTCTTACTGCGATCCGTTGGTCGAGGACACAAAAGACTTAGCAAAATTGTTGGACCGTATAATTAGAGAAGCCGAAAATATTTCGGCATCGTATTATGAGCTTCGACCCTTTTGGAACCAGGATTTGATCAAGGATGGTAGGCTCAAGCCGCATAATTACTATAAGATTCATATTCTGGATATTAAAGACGGATTTGAGAAAGTAGAGCGAGCATTCCCCAGAGATATTGTTAAATCAAGAAAAAGGGCGACAAAATCCGGACTCGCAATAAGCCAGGGCTGTTCTGAACAAGACCTAAAGGAATTCTACTTTATACACGCCTCAATGAGGAAGCGGTTGGGATTTCCTATACAGCCATACAATTTTTTTAAAAACATGTGGGAAATACTCTATCCGAAAGGCTATTTAACACTCATTTTGGCAAAGTGGAATAAAAAGACGATTGGAGGTTTTGTTTTGTTTAAATTCAAAAATATTGTTACCCACGAATTCGGGAGTTCTATTCAAAAATATCTAGATAAAAAACCTAACCATTTTCTTCTGTGGAGCGCTATAGAGCTGGCTTGCACTAAAGGATACCATTATTTTGACTTTGGGAAAACACCACCAGAAAATGAGGGCTTACTCAATTTCAAAAGAAGATGGGGTGCGAAAATGTATGATCTTCCTTATTTCTATTATCCGGAAGTAAAAGGGATGATGTCTTTAGAGCAAAATAGTCTAAAACATAAATTGCTAAGGTCTATAGGAAAACACATGCCATTATCTTTGGCAAAAATTACGGGGAGAATTGCTTACCATCATTTAGGTTAGAATGGCTAAGAAAACTTGCACATGGCTGCTAAGGTACCAGCTATAAAATATATATGCTGTTAAAAGTGGATGTAATTTTATGAGATTTAACAAAGTGCTTTTGGTCAATCCTAGAACCACCACCGAATGGAGAGGAATTCGACCCCCTAGTGATTGGGATATATTGCGCAGGGTCCCTAAGGAAGCGATATTGAGAACGATATTCTTGATCAAAAGGTTCCATGCCGAGTTGGTCGGGCAATTCGGGACATTGAAGAAGAACCTTGGAAGAGGAAAGGAATTCTATGAAGCTCATGAAACGGCTTTTGGTGAGAGTAAATGGCGTAATTCGCAAGAGACTCTTCACACAACGTAGTTTTATTCGTTTGCTTTTCGATCTTGATGTGTTAGCTTCGGCTACCGGCCAGCTCTGTAATTGGGGAACGATCCACCAGAGGCTTATCGTGCACCGATACATCCGGCATGAAACGAAGATTCTGGAGATTGGCACTGGTGCTCATGCCATAGTGGCTATTTTCGTCAAGAAGCATTTTCCAGATGTGTCGATTTTGGCAACTGATATTCTTCCGGAGCAAATATACCTTGCTAAAAAGACCGTGGACAAGAACCAGGTGAGCGTGGCATGTACGGTCGCTGACATGTTCGGGGGGATTGCAGGCAAATTTGACCTTATTCTTTTTTATCCTCCAGCCATTCCCAGCCATGAGTTAGAGGAGCTTGGCTGCAAGTTGGAGAGCTACCCTGGCCTTGGCTCACGGCGCGGTTGGTCTTCAGACGGTGGAAGTGATGGTCTGGATGTGATCCGTGCATTCTTGGATGGAGTAAGGGGGCATCTTGAGGCTCAGGGACTGGCCATGGTCAGTGTCAACCCGATCCAATGTGATGTTGCTCGGTTCAAAAAGCTCTGTCAAAATGCTGGGCTGCTTATCAAACGTATTCACAGGTTGCCTGTCATAATGAATACGTATGTTCTCTACAGTCAGGCGGTCCCAGGACACGAAAGCCGGCCAGATTGTGCCAGGCCTGATAACTGGTACTTTCGCAGCCCTAAAGCCTTCTTGGGTCCTGCAGAAAATGTTAATCCTTTTTGGAGGAGCTATTTTTTTCAAGAGTATTTTTTGCGTTCTGGTAGGGGCTTTCCCCCCAGCTCCTGCCATATCTTCTTGAGTTGCTTGTAGTGCCTGTCGGTCATGCATCTTATCCTCACCAGGGGGATACGATGTTCCCTTCCCATCCGAAATTTACAGTTTAGGTGCCTTGATAATTCGTTTTATGGGCCTACAATATTGATCAACGTTGTCGGGGCTCACGGAGGAGATCAAAACCATGTTTAGTCCCAAGAAGTCAAGGGTGTTCGACTTAACTATCTCATATACTGCATCTAAGATAGACAGGAGCAATCACGAGTATTAACGGTTCTACGGTTCAGAAAGCCAAGTGGATAGTCAACAGGCTGAACAGGGGACTCAGGCTTTACTATACAAACGGATCTCTCAAAGCATGTTATCTGTTGTTTCTGCATACGCTGGCAAGACTGCTCAAAAAGGATGTGCCAAGTCTCATAACCATCGGCGTCACATATCGCTGCCAGTGTCATTGCGTACACTGCTGTACGAATGTCCCTAATCGAAGAGTCAGTTCAGAACTGGAAACATGGCAAGTTGAATCCATCATTGATCAGGCAAAGAAATTGGGAACAGTCAGAGTTAGTTTTTTCGGCGGTGAACCCTTATTAAGGAGCGACATAGTCGAATTGGTGCGCTACGCACATAGTGCTGGAATGCTCACCCGGATAAACACCAATGGATGGCGTCTGAATCGTGAACTCGTTTCCAGCTTAAAGGCTGCAGGTTTGTCCTTGTGCGATGTATCGATCGATGACCCGGACCCAGAAACCCATGATCGATTGCGAGGCCTTCCTGGTTTATATGGCAGAGTCATAGCCGGAATTAAGGTGTTAAGAGATTTTAATATCCCCTGTCAAATCGTAACCTACGCCGCAAAGAAGAATATCAATGTCGGCCTTGAGCGAATCATCGATGTGGGAAGGAAGCTTAGGGTATTTGCCGTTTCCATCGTCTTTCCAATGGCAACTGGATGCTGGTACAAGACCGCTCATGTCTTACTGACAGAGCCCGAAAAGCAAAAGGTAAGAACATTGGGAGACTCAGGATTCATTCACATTGAATTGCCGACCCCTGGCTCCAAGTGCAATGTACTCAAAAAAACGTCTCTATATGTCTCCCCAGAAGGAGATGTCACCCCGTGTCCTTTTGTTCCATACGTTATGGGTAATATTAAACGGGAAAACCTGGCCGACATATGGCGAAGGTTCACGTCCATAACCATGCCGGAGGTAACTGGCGACTGTGTTATGAATGATAGCCGTTTCCGTGA
Source organism: Planctomycetota bacterium (assembly GCA_017885385.1). Lineage (GTDB taxonomy): Bacteria > Planctomycetota > Phycisphaerae > Sedimentisphaerales > Anaerobacaceae > JAFNGF01. The sequence goes on along the minus strand of JAFNGF010000198.1, from coordinate 8,345 downwards.
GACTCTGAAAAGTGCGATAGAAGCCCATTAGCACTTCCCATCCTGCCGTGCCCTCATCTTTACGCAAGCTTCAGTCACAGTACTGCCTGAGCACAGTGGCGGTGCATCATAGATTGCCCTATTGAAGTTCCCAATAGCCTGGATAAAATTATGGGCCGAACGTAAAGCGGCGGGGGCACGAGGCAAATCATTACTGAAAGGGGAGCAAATGGCGGTAAGAATGGATGCCAAGAATCTACTATTGGGCTTGATAATCGGGTGCGTCAGTTATCTGAGCTCAATCAGTTTTGGCACCCCCGGCGAGCGGAAAAAAACTTATCTTCTATCTTATGATAATTGAAGGCTTCCATCTGTATTTGCCGATATCCGGAATGAGAGGTAAGTGTCTGTCCCAGCAACAAATAACGTTCCGGAGACAATGCCATAAAGACATTTCAAAATTTTTTTATCAGAATAAAAAATGTCCTGATTACGGTAAACGCACGCAAGAAATTTAACTGTGTGTGGTTTGGCAAAAACAAGCATATTCGACTACTTTGCTGCCGGACATATAAGCAAAGATTTTCCGAGCGAAAGGGTACGCCACTGCTTGGTATGTGGCTTGGAGAAGAAAAGGCTATTTCGTTTGGTGCCGGCGGTCATCATGTAACCATCTTGAAGGAAAAGGTGCTTCAAGAGTGCCAGGGCATCGATTTTGGCGTTGTCTCTGACGGCGAACAAACCATCCTTGAGCTCTGTAAAAACGACCTGCCGTATGATGATATTAAAGGTCTGATATTCAGAAAAGGCCGAGACGCTCTCTTCACGGGCGAAAGGCCTCCAGTGAAAAACCTGGACGAGATAGCGTTTCCCAGATATGACAACTTCAATATGAAAGACTACTCCAGGCAGATTCCTGTCCACTCCAGCAGGGGTTGCGTGTACCAGTGCACGTTTTGTCCCAATAAGCTGATTGCGAGAGAGTACCGAGCTCGAAGCGAGAAGAGCTTTGTGGATGAAATCGAATACTGGTATGAAAAGGGGATCAGGCAGTTCGCCATAGACGATGACAATTTTGCATTGAAAAAGACGCGAGTTTACGCGATTTGCGATGAAATAGAAAGGCGTGGGCTCAAAGACTTATTCATACGGTGTTCAAACGGACTTAGGGCGGACAGCGTTGATCGGCAGTTGCTGGCCAGGATGAAAGAAATCGGCGTCCGAGAGGTGGGCTTTGGCGTAGACGGCGGAAATAATAAGGTGCTTGGCTACCTGAAAAAGGGCGAGACTATAGAGACCATAGAACGGCCGGTAAAAGATGCCTGTGAATTGGGCTTGGATGTCAGGTTGTACTTTCTTATTGGATCGCCGGGTGAAACGGCGGCTGATATCGAGGATAGTATCCGACTTGCCAAGAAGTACCCTGTCAGCCTGATAAACGTCAATAATCCCATTCCCTATCCTGGGACGGAGATGTTCGATTACATAAAAGAGCACAATTTGTTCCTAATTCCTCCTGAAGACTATCTTAATAGTGTTTCCGAAGATAGACTTGTCCCTGTATTCCAGACACGCGAGCTGCCCAAAGAAGAACGGATAAGGGTGCTGAAACAGTGCGATCGGGTGCGAAAACAGATCCTGAAAAACGCAGCTTACAGCATGTACAAGCATCGTCCTATCGTCGGACGTTTAGTCAAATATTTTTTCAATGTCACGCTCTTCGAGAGACTTTTCTTTAACAACCTTACCGTCCGCAGATTGTTTGAGTGGATGCGGTATAGAAAAGTCTTAGAGCAGTAAGAAGGACTGGCGTGTATAGGAGCCGACAAAATGGGGCGGTAGTAATCGGTGGTGATTTCCAGGGCTTAGGTATTGCCCGGAACTTAGCCGGTCTGGGTATTCCTGTTATCATTGTCGATCCGGAATTCTCTATTGGCAGATTCTCGAGGTCTGTGCGGAAGTATTACAAGTGTCCGGCCCTGACCGATACTGAAGCTTTCGTTTCGTTTTTGGAACGCCTGGCGATCGAGAAAGGACTTAACAAGTGGGTTGTTTACCCGACAAGCGACAGAGCAGTTTTTATCCTTTCGCAGTTCAGGAGTCGGCTGAGCGAGCGCTATCTAATACCCACGCCGGAGTGGGAGATTACTAAATTTGCCTATGACAAAAAGCTCACTTATCAGTTGGCGCAACAGGCTGACGTTCCTGTTCCCAAAACATTTTTTGCGGAAAACAGCGGGCAATTGAGTAACTTGAGCCTGGATTTTCCCGTCATTTTGAAACCGACAATAAAAGAAAACTTCTTCCCGCTCACTAAGCGAAAGGCAATTAGGGCCAATAACCAGCAGGAGCTGGTGACGGGCTACAAGTATATGAATTCTATCATTGATGCATCGGAAATTATGATACAGGAGCTTATACAGGGCGGGCCAAACAATCTCTATTCTTTTTGTTCTCTCTTTAGCGGCGGCGAGGTAAAAGGCAAGCTCATAGCTAAAAGACAAAGGCAGCATCCGATGGAGTTCGGCAATGCCACGACCTTTGCATTCACGTGCGAGATTCCTGAAATAGAGGAGTTTTCAGTCAGACTATTGAAAGAAATGGGGTATTACGGCCTGTCAGAAGTGGAATTCATGTACGACGATAAGGATGGCGAATATGAGCTTTTGGAGATAAATCCGCGAACCTGGGGCTGGCACACCTTAGGTGCGGCGGCAGGCGTGAATTTCTCATGGCTTCTGTTTGCGGATATTAATAATGAGCCCGCGTGTGCAAACTCCTTTGAAAAGGATATTAAATGGATCAGGCTGTTGACCGACGTTCCTATTGTGATCTCGGAGATTTGTAAGAGGCGGTTGACGCTTGCCGATTACTTCAATTCGATCAAGGGTAAAAGAGAATTTGCAGTCTATTCTGGTTATGACCCTTTACCATTTTTTGTAGAAGTCTTCTTGGCGCCTTATTTCTACTTCAAACGGGGATTTTGATATAGGACATGGGGAACGTGCTGCTTGGTGTTGTACTGGCTGTGGGGATTCTTATTCCCGTAGCCCACAAATGGGAGCTGAACCTGAAGGTTGTTTCCGTCAGTGCTTTGGTAATTGGACTTTTTGCAGGGTTAACCGTAAACGGCGTGGCGCCCCATTTTGATATGGGGCCTATGCTAAAAGTATTAACTTGCTCACTTCTAATTGTCGTCACCGCCGGCATAGCTTTAGTGGTACGATTTTATAGAGACCCTGATCGAGCTCCTCCTGATGCCGAGAATATAATTGTTGCCCCCGCAGATGGCGTTGTCAAATACGTCAAGCATATAGAGAAAGGCAACGTACCATTTTCATCGAAGGGCAAGGAAGACGTAAGATTGTCCGAGCCTTTATTGAATATTCTGCCGGGAGGGCAGGGTTATCTGATTGGCATAGGGATGACTTTCCTGGATGTCCATGTCACGCGGGCGGCAATCGGCGGCAAAGTGACTTACCTTGAGCATATACCCGGGAGTTTTTGTTCTCTGAAAACAGAAGATGCCCCGTACAGAAATGAGAGAGTTATTGAAATTATCGAGAACGATAGGTTCAAGATCGGCTTGATTCAAATAGCATCCCGGCTGGTCAGACGCATCGTGGCATACGTCCGACAGGGTGACGAGTTAGGTTTAGGCCAGAAGATAGGAATGATCAAATTCGGCTCTCAGGTAGATATTGTTTTGCCCAGCTTACAGGCTTTGGAAATTAAAGTCGATGTCGGAGAGCAAGTTTATGCAGGGATTTCGATAATTGCGCACTTTGGCACTAAGTGACATGTCTTCATATTTGTACCGGCTTCAGTTACGGTACTGAAGCGCCTGCTTGCCATTTCCTGCAAGATTCCTCGCACCGCTCGGCAACGCATCCATCGTCATAGGTTACCTCAACTCTCTCTCAACCTCGAATCTATATGTAGCCTCAGCAACTGCGCACTCACAGCATATTCTTTGAACAAGACCGGAGTGCTCTATCCATGTAACACTTGCTCCGGCATTGATTATCCTATTGAAGTTCGTGGCAGCCTTGATAAAATTGGAAGCCGAGCGTAAAGCGGTGCGGACACCGAGGCAAACCATTACTGAAAGGGGAGCAAATGGCGGTAAGAATGGATGCCAGGAATCTACTATTGGGCTTGATAATCGGGGTTTCTGTGGTCTTGGTGTTGGGGGCTGCCTTGAAACCGGCTGAAGTCGGGTCATACCAGTTATGTGTGGCCGCCAACCAAAACTACGTCTTCTATGCCAGAATGCATACGGGCACGGGACAGGTTGAAACCTGGCGATGCTTCACCAGCAGAGTGCCTAACCAATCTGATGAGGGAATTCTGCTCAAGCCAGGCGTCCAAGACCCCGCCGAGCAGGATCGACCAGACTAACCGCCTGAACGGCCAGTCACTCTGTAAGCAATTCTTGAACAAGGGCTTATCTACGGGCCGGCAGGAACGCGCAAGCAAAACAATCGATAAAGTATGGCTTGCAGGGAAACGTGAAAGTCCTACAGCGGTGCTGTCGTTATGCGTGCGAACGATGTAAAGATCATTGACCCGCTTAGTGACGCGAGATGGGATTAGTTTGTCACGAACCATCAGCACGGCACCATCTATCAGCACTCTTGCTGGATCCGGGTTATTGCCCGTACACACGACCATGTTCGGCCATTGTGTTTTATCATCGAAGACGAGAGCTGTAACATCCGGTCAGCCATTCCTTGCTTTATTGTCAAGAGCGGGTTGACCGGCACAAGAATTGTGTCGCTGCCGTTTAGTTCGTACTGCGACCCGTTGGTGGCGGATGAAGGAGACTTAACAAGACTGCTTGATCGTATGATTGTCGAGCTTGGGAGTATTCCGGCATCGTATTACGAGCTCCGCGCCTTTAGACGGGTAGACCTGCTCAAGGAGAGCCGGCTAAAACCTCATAGCTCCCATAAGATCCACATTCTGGATATTTCGGGTGGGTTTGAAAATGTGAAGCAAGGATTCCACAGAGATTGCATTGTTCGCTCGGTGAAAAAAGCCGAGAGATGCGGCGTCACAGTAAGGCAAGGTTGCTCTGAAGAAGATTTGAAAAGGTTTTACGCCATACATGCCAGGACGAGAAAGCATCAAGGGTTTCCCATCCAGCCTTATAGATTTTTCAAGAACATGTGGGAAATGCTTTATCCACAGGGTTATTTCACAGTGCTTCTGGCTGAGCTTGATGAAAAGCCAATTGCGGGTATCGTTTTATTCAAGTTCCGAGACACTGTTTCTTTTGAGCACGGAGCTTCCATTGCGAAGTATCTGTCGGTAAGGCCCAATCACCTGGCTTTGTGGGCGGGTATAGAGATGGCGTGCTCTGAGGGATATCAGTATTTTGATTTTGGTAAGACGACGTCAGACAACAAGGGCTTGCTTGAGTTCAAAAGAAGATGGGGTGCGAAGATGTATGACCTTCCTTATTTCTACTATCCAGAGATAAAAGGAGCGATGTCGTTAGAGCAAAACGATTTGAAATACAGGTTATTCAGGGCCGTTCAGAGACACATCCCGTTGTCGCTGGCAAAAACAATAGGGAAGGTGGCTTACCGTCATTTAGGTTAGGCGGTCAGCGAATCCACACGCTGCGTGCGAGGCATCAGCGATTACAGCACGCATGTTCTTGGCTCTTAAAAGGACTGGAGCCGGAGGGAGTCGAACGGCATCTCTCGCGTTGCAGCGAGCACTGTCTTTGCGCTGCGGCCTCATGTCAAATTACAGTCAGCACTAAGTCACTCTGGTAACCCTTGCCGGGCAAGGAAACCGACCACCTAATTGTGATGACTCCGATAGGCGCCCGTCGAGTTTGGACTGCCGAAAAATGCTTTTTCGCCCGTTTCTCCAAAAGTCTGCGCTTGGGGCTGAACCTATCAGGCGGTCTTAGGTAATACCCATCGCTGGCCGCTCCTGCAACAAAAATACTCGTTACAGGACATGCTCAGCCGGGAGTGAGAAATTTGTGGACAGAAACTTCATAAGCCGCTAACCTACTGCAAACTGTGAATGCCGAGCTGATTTTCACGCGCATAAATAAGGGACGAACTGATGGAGGCAGCCACAAAGGGCCACGACGATATGGAAATCAAAACGCCGCCCACCGGCTTTGCGATTCTGGCGCTGATAGGTCCGTCGTTTGTCTGGGCGGCGGAATACATCGGCTCAGGCGAAGTAATCCTGGCTACACGCGCCGGCGCAATACTCGGCAGCACCGTCCTCTGGGCAATCGTACTTGGCATATTTTTGAAGTTCTGGATCGGCATGAGTGGGGCACGCTATACGGTCTGCACCGGTGAAGGAATGATTGATATGTTCGCGCGAATTCCAGGCCCGCGGCGCTGGGCGGTCTGGATTGTCCTTATAGCGCAGTTCGTAAGCGCAACGTTTTCAATCGGCGCGCTGGCTACCGCGTCGGGCATCTTCGTAAATAGTATCGTCCCAATCGGCGCAACTTTCAGCGGCTGGCTGGTGACATTTTTCGCGCTGGCTATCGTCTGGTCGGGCGTATTCGGCATCTTGAAGATAGTGATGAGTTGCTTCGTTATTATTATTGTCCTGGGGGTCGTATATGTTACCATCCATGTCCTGCCGGATGCTACAGAACTGCTGCGAGGTCTTAGCATAAGTCGTCCCGAAGTGGCCCAATGGGCGCTTAAAATTGAAGGCATTAGCAGCAACCCGTGGAAGGAAATCCTGCCCCTTATCGGCTGGGGCGCAGGCGGTTTTGCAAGCCAGGTTTGGTACACCTACTGGGTCATGGGCGCCGGCTATGGCGCAACCGTAGGCAGAGGCTACGGCAGAGCTGCCGACGTCGCTATGCTTAAAAGTATGACTTCCCAAGCCGCTGAGAAAATAAAGGGCTGGTGCCGGGTCCTTTACGTCGATGCAACTGTGGCGATGGTGATCGGCATTGTCGTCACCGCCTCTTTTTTGATTGCCGGTGCCGGAGTCCTGGGGCCCGCTCAGATAGCCCCAAAAGGTGAGCAGGTCGCGTTCGAGCTTTCCAAGCTCTTTTCATCCAGGTGGGGACCTGTCGGCGGCTTTCTATTTCTGCTCGCAGGGGCGGCCGCGCTTATCTCCACGCAGGTTGGCCAGCTTGCCGGCTGGCCCCGATTGCTCGCCGACTCTTTTAGAATCTGCATTCCAGGCTTCGACAAAAAGCTTTCCTGGAAAACCCAGTTTAGATTGTTTCTGCTTTTCTTTTTGTGCACCAATATGATTCTTGTATTTTGCTTCCAGAAGCAGCCGGTCGTTCTGGTTCAGTTTTCAGCGATTCTTGATGGCCTGCTTCTGACGCCTTTGCAGGCAATCTGGGTCGCAATAGGTTTGTTTTGGGTGATGCCGAGGCTCCTTTCGAAAGATGCTGCTGAAATCCTCAAGCCAAACTGGTTCTTTGCCGTCGGTCTGCTTGTTGCTTTTCTGGTTTTTGCTTACTTCTGTATTTTTCAGATTCCATTGGCCTTGATTCCTCTGATTCGTTCTAAATAGGTGCAACGTTGAAGGCCCTGCTTCACACAGAACCTTATTGTCTGGAATATACGGATTTTCCTGATCCCCAGCCTGGAGACGACGAATTGCTCGTGCGCGTCAAGGCCTGCGGGATTTGCGGCTCAGATGTTCACGGCTTTACCGGCAAGACCGGCAGAAGAATTCCGCCCCTTATTATGGGCCACGAGGCGGCTGGTGTCGTTCAGGGCATCGGCGAAAACGCAAGAGGTTTTCGCAAAGGCGATAGAGTCTGTTTTGATTCAACCGTGTACTGCAACAAATGTGCGGCGTGCCGAGCGGGCAAATATAATCGCTGCGTGAATCGGCAGGTGTTAGGCGTTTCTGTGCCGGAGTTCAAAAGGCACGGGGCGTTTGCTGAATACGTTGCCGTACCTTGGTGGATCGTTGCCGGGATTCCGGATAATATGTCATTCGTCCAGGCGGCTCTTTTGGAGCCCGTATCNNATAGGTATGCACGCCGCCAATAGAGCATGCATTTCAATTGGCGACACGGTCGTGGTTGTCGGCGCCGGCACTATCGGGCTTTTTGTTTTGCAGGCTTGCAAATTGAAAGGAGCCAGGGTAATCATTTGCGACATCAACGAGTTTCGCCTTGGTATTGCCCGCAAGCTCGGGGCAGATGTCGTTATGAATCCGGCTGCGGTAAATCTGAAAGAGACCGTCTTTAAGGCAACAGACGGCGGGGGGGCGGATGTCGCCTTTGAAGTTGTTGGCTTTGCCCAGACTTTTGCCGACGCTGTTTCTGTGACAAAGACCGGCGGCCATCTGGTAGCAGTCGGCAACCTGCAAAAGACCGCTGAGTTCAACTAGCAGGAATT
>JAFNGF010000197.1:2311-5889 GCA_017885385.1 Planctomycetota bacterium | reverse complement strand
TTTTATACCTGGGCCTTTAGAATAGCTGTCAATCTAACCCTAAACTACTGCCAAAGAAACGCGAGAATCGGATTCCGGAGCCTTGATGCGGATGACTATGAAAACCACCCATCGACAGGCTCGGGGCAGGCTTGCCCCTTCGACGGGCTCAGGGCAGGCTCTGAGCGAGGCCGAAGGGTGCTGAAGGAGCTCTTGAGCGACAATAAGTCGCCTGATCCGGCGGTCGTAGCCCAGAACAAAGAGCTGTGCGATATAGTTGTCAAATCGCTGATGAAACTGGACGATGCACAAAAAACGGTAATCATATTACGCGACATTGAGGGTATGAATTACGCTCAAATTGCAAAGGTGCTGGATATCGAGCTGGGCACGGTCAGAAGCCGATTGAGCAGGGGCAGAAGCAGGCTGAGAGAAATTATGGAGGCCATTGCGGGATGAATAGAGGCGATGACAGTATTGACGAATTACTCAATAGCTATATCGACGGAGAGCTAACGCAGAAGCAGCAGATGGAGGTCAGCCGGCTGATTACAGATAACGACCAAATCGCACGCCGGCTGCGAGACCTGCAGAAGTGCAAGATGTTGGTGGCGTGCTTACCTCATGCACAGGCGCCGGCCTTGGGATCCGTCCCCGCTTTCGCGGGGACAGAAGACAGAAGACAGAGGACAGAAGACAGCAATCCGTCCTCCGTCCTCCGTCGTCCGGTCCGCAGGGTGTTGGCTGTGGCCGCCATGATCGCGATAATGGCTGTTGTTACGGCAGTAATGTATAGCATCTTTGCTCCCCAAGACACCGCGGACAGGTCGACCCCCGGCACTGCTGCGGCCGCCGGATTCAGCGGCAAGCTCGAGCTGACAACCAGCGATTTAACTGCCGTTGATGCGTTTATTAATAGGGCGATCAGAGACAATGAGCTGTCAGACTGCGTCCGTACCGCCAGCCTGGGCGATAGAAGGGTATATTCTTTTAGCGGAGGCCGTGACGCCGTAAACTTGCTGCTGGCTGACTTGGCCACTATCTGGGAGAGATTCGGCTCGGCAACGCTAAAGGTGGAGACACTAAAGTTCAGTGAGCAAGTAGTGCTCGGCTCAGTTACTGCTGAGCAGGTCGCTCAGATCGTCAAGCAGGAGCATCAGGAAAAGGCTATCCGCATGGCAAAGGACTTCGCAGTATTGAATAAAATGGCGGAACTATTGCCGGGCAAAGAAATGCTGGCTGCCGCCGGTGAGAAAAAGCCCAGCTTAATTACCATACCGAAACCCGTATTGACCGGCGACGGCAAAACCGCGAAGAAGCCGGCCCCTCCAGATGCAGATACTAAAGAAGTTGAGCTGACTATTGTGGTCGCAGCCGGCAAATAATGGATTGAGGACTTCAAAAGGTCTAAGACGCTCACGCCGAGAAATCAAAGGAATCTTCCAAGTACATAGCTGCCGTTTGATAAAGGAGTTGAAACGGGATCGTGCAAAGGAGTCCGCAGATGTCGAGTAAGAAGACTGCCGCTGCGTTGTTTGTCTTGCTGGCCTGTTTGCTTGGGGTAGTGGGCTGCGATAAGGAGAATGAGAGATTGCGGGCGGAAGCCAGGCAGGCAAAGGATGAATTGTCCAAAGTTGCTGACGATCTGGACAGAATGATAAGGCGAATGATCCGTCTGGGCGATGACCTGGAGGCAGTTAGAAGGGAGCGGAACGAATTGGAGCAGCTGGTGCAGCAGTTGCGCAGAGAGCCTGACGCAACGGCAACGATCGCGGCCGCAAGAGAATCGCACGAGGAAACTACCGGCCAGCTCGCTCAAGCCAGCAGAGAGGGCGAAAATATAGCCGGGCTCAAGGAGCAAATCGACAAGCTCAATGCAATACTGGTAGAGCAGCAGGACACGATGAAGGAACAGGAGGGAATAATCGACCAGGGCAAGAGCGAAATCGAAAGACTGAACATAGAGATCACCAAACAGCAGGCTACTATTGAGCAGCAGCGACAGACAATCGAACAGCTTCAGCAGGCACTGCAGCGATGACCGCGGCAACGAAAAGGCAAGGGAATGCTCCAAATACATAACTGCTGTTTGATAGTTGTTGACGTCCAGGGCAAGCTCGCACAATTGATGTATGACAAGCACGTCCTATTCAAAAACATTCAAATCCTCATCAAAGCCGCTAAGATTCTCGATATTCCAGTGCTATGGTGCCAACAGTGTCCGGATTCTCTCGGCCCGACAGTGCCTGAAATAGCCCAGCTTCTGGCGGACAACGAGTCGATAAACAAAGCCGCCTTTAGCTGCTGTGGCAGCGGAGAGTTCAATACCAGGCTAAACGAACTGGCTCGACAGCAGGTCCTCTTGTGCGGCATAGAAGCCCACGTCTGCATTTATCAAACAGCGGTTGATTTGCTCCGGAAGGGCTTCGGTGTGGATGTTATCGCCGACGCTGTCTCTTCCAGGACAGCAGAAAATAAGCAGATCGCACTAAGCAGAATGGCCGGGCAGGGCGTAAATATCAGTTGCACTGAGATGGCCCTATTCGAGCTGCTCAAAACCGCCGAACATCACCAATTCAAGCAAATCGCCAAGCTGATAAAGTAATCTCAGCTTTCTTTTCAAGAGGGGTCCTTTTCTGATGTGGCTGTAAAGAGTTCAAGCTGCCTGCTATTTTCTGGCCCTCGGACTCTGACCTTTTCCAACATAATGCAGTGCGGATCCACTGTCTCATACTTAACCCGATTCCGTGCTATCTCACAATAGCCAGGGTGAAGATCGACGCCGATCCATTTACGTCCCAGTGCCCTCGCAGCCACACAAGTGGTTCCGGTGCCATTGAACATGTCAAGGACAATATCGCCCTCAAAGTCAGTTTCAGGACACTCTTTGAATGTGTACATCATTATCAATCTTTGGGGCAGGACTACTGGGAATGGGGCCGGATGGCCTCCTGCCCTTTGAACATCCTCCGGGTATATAGGCCACACTTGCATAGTTAGGTTTCGCCATTCCTGCTGTGTCAATGTACTCGCTTCTTTTGCCTGTCTTGGAATAGTCAGCGGCACACCATCCTTCACATAGACGTTAATGAATTCAATTGTGTTGTCCTCGTAAATATTTGGTGGATAAGGATAGCTTCCGAACATTTTTACAGATGTCTGCTTCTGCCAGATATAAAGGCTAAACCTTTGAAGTCCAGCTAAGTTATCCAGAATAGAGCGCTCAATATCATTATTGATGTTTTTCAAGTGACGCGTATGGTTTTTGTTTATGACCTTTTTGGGGATTGGCATTATTGGCGTAATGATGGCCAATTTGCCGTTTGGAATTAAGACCCGCTCTGTCTCCTTCCAGATCGGCAGAAGATCAGAAACGTACTGCTCGTAGTTGGTTTGCCCAATCTGCCCGCGGATTCCATAGTCGACCGTATTCCAATATGGTGGACTTGTAACAGCAAGTGCGGCGCATTCACTTGGTAGCTTGGACAAGACGTTCAGGGCATCGTCGTTAATTATCTTGTTCACGAACAATTCGGGCCAGTTTGATTCGTCAGGTATCCTGTACATTTAGACCATGCCTTTTGAATTTTATAAAGTTC
>JAFNGF010000197.1:0-2299 GCA_017885385.1 Planctomycetota bacterium | reverse complement strand
CGCCTCGAGCAGTTTCTTCCATATCCGGATCAGCGCGGCCTTATCTGCCTGCAGGCTGTCCGACTGAGATGGTTGCACGAGAAAAATGGGAGCAGGTTTTGAAAATCCCGCCCACGCTCCTGGGCGGGTGTGTTTTCTACGCCTCAGTCCGGCACCATGGGTGTATCTGCTCAAACCGCAGATTATCAATCAGGCGGATTTCGTTTTGTTTTTTGGACCGGTTTCGGTCTTTGCCCCGACTTTTGAAACTGTGCCGGACGTCTTGGTTTCTTTTCCCTTGTCGCCGCTGCTTTTCTTTTCGCTCTCGGCGCCCTTTTTATAGCTTTCGCTTCTATAGTCGGTTTCATAGAAGCCCGAACCTCTGAAGATTATGCCCGCACCGACACCAATTAGCCGCTTTAGAGCTGCCTTGCCACAGTTGGGACACTTACGCAGAGGTCCGGCTGTTATCGTCTGAAATTGCTCAAACTTGTGTCCACAATTCTCACACATGTAATCGTAAGTCGGCATAGCGGCTACTCCGTATCTGCTCCATGATCCTGTGGCTGTTGTTTCACCCGCTCTTGCCGCTCAGGCGGTTCTTCTTTCGGCAGTATATTGACGACCACTCTGCTTGCCCGTATAACCCGGCCGTTGAGTTTGTACCCCTTCTGAAGTTCTTCCAGGACGGCGCCATCCGGCTGCTGCGGCTGCGCCTCCTGCCGCACGGCTTCGTGCTGCGATGGGTCGAACTTTTTGCCCAGCGCGTTTATTTGCTCCACGCCGTGTGATTTCAGGATATCAATTATCTGGTCGTAAATGATTCGGACGCCCTTGACAAAGGTGTCGAAATTTTCCGCCACACGCGCGTTCTGAAAAGTGTGCTCAAAATTATCCATAGCTGGCAGTAGCGTCCTTATTATCTTTTCCTTCTCGTATGCGATGGTATCGGCCACTTGTTTGGGAGTCCGTTTCTGGAAATTGGCATAGTCGGCGCTAAGGCGTTGCAACCTTGCAAAAAGGTCATCTTTTTCCTTTTCCAGGATAGGTACCTGCCGGCGGAGTTCTTCCAGATCGTTGCTCTGCTGAGGTTTTTCTTCTACGCACTCTTGCTTTTGCTCAGCCTTTTCTGGTTTTGGCTCTTTTGATTCTTTAGGTCTCATAGGCTGTTACCAAAATATTTTTTCAGTCTGTCCAAAAAACTCGCCGAGTGCGGTGAAACGCTCGCGTTTTCGGTCTTGGCAAACTCTCTTAGCAGCTCTTCCTGTTTTGTGTTCAGCCTGCTTGGAGTTTCGATCATAACCTGCACCAGCTGGTCGCCGGTTCTATGACTTCGAGCATTGGGCAGTCCCTGACCCTTTATCTTGAAGATGCTTCCGTACTGGGTGCCGGCGTGGATTTTCAACTTTTGGGTGCCGTTCAAGCTGGGCACATCAATCATCGCCCCCAGAGCAGCCTGCGTGAAAGTAATCGGCACTACTGCGATAACGTTATTTCCATCTCGCTGTAGAAACTCGTGGGGCTTCAGTCTAACGTAGCAGTAGAGATCGCCGCTCGGCCCGCCATCTTTGCCGGGCTCACCTTCGCCGGGCACTCTTATCGGCTGTCCTTCATGGACGCCGGGCGGGATTTTAATGCTCACGGTGCGTCTTTTCGGAACCCTGCCGGAACCTCTGCACTTTTGACAGGGGTTGGTAATAATTTCGCCGGTGCCTCTGCACTGTGGACACGTCGAAACCATCTGGAAGAAACCGCCGCCTCTGGCGATCTGGCCGCTGCCGCCGCAGGTAGTACATCGACCTGGTTTTGCTCCCTTGGCAGAGCCGCTGCCGTTGCAATCCTGGCACCGATCCTGCCTGGTAAATTCGATCGTTTTCTCCGTCCCTTTGGCAACGTCATTTAGCGTAAGCTCGACGCCGGTTTCCAGGTCGTAGCCGCGAGCAGGCCCTGCCCGCCTGGTCCCTCGTCGGCTTCGGGTTCCGAAGATTTCGCCGAAGAAATCGTCGAAGCCGAACATGCTGAAGATATCTTCAACGTTCATCCTTGAGAAGTCGTGCATGCCGGCCCCTCGCAGACCTTCATGCCCGAACTGGTCATAGCGTGTATGTTTTTCCGCATCACTCAAAACTTCATAAGCTTCGGCGCACTCCTTGAACTTGGCTTCTGCCTCTTTATTGCCCGGGTTCTTGTCGGGATGATACTTCATCGCCATTCGGCGGTAGGCGCGTTTTATCTCTTCCTCGGAGGCGTTCCTGCTGACTCCCAGCGTTTCATAGTAATCTCGTTTTGCCATTGTATCGTATTGCGTATTGCGTATTGC
>JAFNGF010000196.1 GCA_017885385.1 Planctomycetota bacterium | reverse complement strand
GAAGACAGAGGACGGAGGACAGAAGTGGTCATCAGGTTACCGGGACATCAGGCTGGCCTGACTAAAACCAGGATAGCATCTGCTGATAGCCTGATCTGCTGATGTCCTGATATCCACCTTACCCCTGATTTGCTGAGAACCCGATGGCCATCCGTCCGCCGGCTCTGATAGAGAAAAGACGGGATAGTACCCCAAGTGTGAGGTAGGGATTCCAACTTTCAATTTTCAATTGTCAATTGTCGATTGCTAATGGCAAGACGAGAGACGATTATTGGATGGCTATTGCTGGGCTTTGCCGGTACGGCAGCCTGGGGCCTCGTTTGTCACGATGCTGACTGGCCGTTACCTACGGAATTGCCGGATATGCCGCCCAAAGAATGTATGGCCAGGATAGATAACGGGTATACAAAGGTCTCTGCCGCCGTTATCGCCCCCAACTTTATAATTACAGCCCGCCACTGGACAGACCAGGTGTCTAAGAAATTGTCCCTCGGCGACGAAGATACCGCCAATTACATACTGGTCGAAGGCAGAGATGAGCCGTGCTCGGATATAGCAGTATACAAGGTCAAGAAACTCCAATGGCACGATCCGCAACACCCTGGGGACGCAAGAAATCCGCAGCCGCAAGACTATAATGACTTAAAGGATGCCCAGCTCAGCCGCTGGGTCGACATTTACACGGCAGAAGATGAGCTCGGCAAGACGAGCACAATCGGCAGTTATGGACCTCAAAGGATAGCGATAGGCGATGAAGTTATCGCCCAGGCCAACAACCCGCCCATTCTCATTGACCCGGGGCAACTCCATTGGGGCAGGAATATTGTGTCATGGGCAAGTCCCATTCGCCTCTATATGACGTTTAGCCCGGTTGGCCGAGGCGACTACGTCCAGCACGAGATTTACGCCGGCAAGTGGGACTCGGCAGCCGCCTGGTTTATCAAAGACGGCCAAGACTGGAAATTGGCGAGCTTTTCCAGCGGCCCGTGTGAAGGCCCCAGGCTCGGCTGTAGTGAATACGCCAACTGGATACACGATCAAATCTGGCTGATGAGCGGCATTGCCCCTGCGGCTAAGGCCGCAAAGAACCCCAGTCCTGCGGTTGATTCGTCAGCTACAGATTATCCCCTGCTATTACTGACCTGGGAACCGGGTGAGGGGGCCGTTCAGCACGACGTTTACCTTGGCGCCAGCAGTCGTTCGGTGGAGGCTGCGGATAGGTATTCGCAGGGACTGTTCAAGGGCACTTCCGCGCTAAATATCTTCAAGGGCGAAGGCTTGGAGCCGGCGCAGAAATACTACTGGCGGGTTGATGAGGTCGATTCAGACGGTCACGTAACTAAGGGATTGGTTTGGTGGTTCACCTACACGCCGCACCGAGTGCAAAACACCCGCACAGGCAGCTGGTATTGCTTCATACAAGGCGCTATGGACAGCGCCGACGCCGGCGATGAAATCGAGGTCAAAGAGGGTTTATATCCTGAAATTCTACGCTTTTACGACGCCCATGGGTANNGGGCACTGTCGAGGCGGAGATAAGCGGCTTCTCGATAGCTCCCAAAAAATCTAACAGCATATTGATCAGCGATAGTTCTCCTACAATTGCCCGCTGTATTATCGAAGGAGACCATGAAACAGCCAGCGACGATGTTGCGATACACATCTACGGCGACAGTATGCCCACGATCGTCAACAGCTTTATATGTTACAGCTTTATCGGCCTATACTTCGATGGAGTGACTTCCGGCGGGATTGTGCGCAATAACACGATTGTACACAATGATTACGGAATAGCGTCAGGCGACGATTTCACCGCTGCCTTAATCAGCAATTGTATCGTTTGGGGAAATGGCTCAGACCCTAATTGCAACCTCGTTGGCGTCTTCGATGGTGTGGAGTATTCCTGTATAGACGGCTGGCCCTGCGAGCAAGGTAAAACGGATGCCAACGGCAATTTCGACTCAGTACCGCGGTTTGTCAACGAAGATACGGGCGATTTTCACCTGACCGCCGGTTCGCCCTGCATTAACAGGGGTGGCCCGGCGGATAGCCTTCGGCCGGATGATATGGACATCGACGGTGAGCCCCGCGTTATGGGCGGAGCGATAGACGTGGGAGCTGATGAATTCCCATTGCGGGTTGATAGCCACGCTCAGCAGTTTTCCGATGACGGTGTCTTTGATCTATCGAATAAGGCAATTATGTTCATTCCCGCCGGGGACGGCATATCCTACGGCGCCTGTCTGCGGGAGATTAGCCGGTTACCTACCGAGCCTTTCGGAGGTTCGATTGTGTGGCTTGGCGATGACAACTGCACGCTCATAAACTTAACCGACCAGAAAATGCTGTCAATATATGGCAGCAGCTTTGGGAGTTTTTATGTGAGCAGCAACGGCTACATAACCTTTTCCCAAGGAGATTATGACCGCAGCGAATCGTTTTCCGACCACTTTGATACAAGACGTATTTCCTGCCTGTTTAACGATTTTGATCCCTCCGCGGGTGGGATGGTCATCTGGCAGCAGTTGAGCGACCGTGTGGTTGTGACCTGGCAAGGGATTCCTGAGCTCGGCCTCGGCAATTCCAGCACCTTCCAGGTTGAGATGTACTTCGACGGCAGGATTCAACTTGCCTGGCTTGAGGTCGAATCTAAGGAAGGTCTCGTAGGATTGTCAGATGGTCTTGGTGTGCCGGCCGATTTTCAGCAGGCAGACTTCTCACAGTACCCTCGCTGCACGGTAGCACCTGCGGCTATTTCCGGTTATGTGCGGACAGATGACGGCGCTGCGGTTAGCGGGGTCACTTTGACCCTGACCCCCGATCAAGCCGGGGGTGGCGGCGGCAGCGCTACTACCGATAGCAGCGGCTTCTACAGTAAGACAGTATCATTCGGCTGGTCGGGCGCCGTGACACCCAGCAAAATCAGCTATACCTTCGACGTGTTGTCAAGGTCGTATAGTAGGGTAGACGCTGATCTGCCGGACCAGGACTACACCGCTTATGTAAAGAGGCTGCCCATCTACTTTGCCGAGCAGTTTTCTTCCGGCGACGGCTTTGATCTATCGAACAAATCGATAATGTTTGTTCCTACCGCCGACGGCAGCTCCTACAGCGCCTGCCTGCGGCAGATAAGCGAGCTGCCGACCGACCCTGCCGCAAGCACGGTTTTGTCGCTCAGTGATGATAGTTACCGGCTTGTGAGCCTGAGCGGCCAAAAAACCGTATCCATCTATGGCAGCAGCTTTAGCAGCTTCTACGTTGGCAGCAACGGCTACATAACCTTCTTCGAAGGAGATCGCCGCTTTACCGAATCTTTGTCTGACCATTTTGATACCAAGCGCATTTCCTGCTTGTTCAATGACTTTGACCCCTCTGTCAGCGGGATGGTCGGCTACAAACAGTTGACTGACCGTGTGGTTGTCACCTGGCAGAACGTCTCTGAACACGCCCTGAGCAACTCCAGTACCTTCCAGGTTGAGATGTATTTTGATGGCAGGATTCAGCTTGCCTGGCTTGAAGTCGAATCGCAGGAAGGTGTCGTAGGGTTGTCCGATAGTCTGGGACTATCCGCAGATTTTCAGGAGGCGGATTTTTCACAGTACCCTCAATGCCAATGGATCTCTCCGATTACTTCAGGCTATATACGGACCTTGGGCGGCTCCGGGATTGCCGGGGTGACCTTGACCTTTAGCAACGGCGGCGGCAGCNNGTTACGCCGGAGAAAAGTGGTTGTACCTTCAGTCCGCCATTAAGGGCATATACCAACCTGACCTCAGATGTGTCAGGCGAGAATTACATCGCACAAGCTGCCTGGCTGCCTGACTACTTCGCCGAGCAGTTTTGCCCCGGCCCGGACGCATTTGACCTATCGAACAAAGCGATAATGTTTATTCCCGCTATCGACGGCGCCTCCTACGGTGCTTGTCTGCGAGAGATTGGTCAGTTGCCAACTGATCCTGCCTGGGGCACGCGGTTGATCCTGGGCGATGATACCTGTACTCTAATAAGTTTAACCGACCAGAAAACGGTATCCATCTTTGGCAGCAGCTTTCCATGCTTTTATGTCGGCAGCAACGGGTACATAACTTTCAGCGAAGGAGATTATGACTGCGGCGAATCGTTCTCCGACCATTTTAATGCCAAGCGTATTTCCTGCCTGTTTAACGATTTTGATCCCTCCGCGGGCGGGATGGTCACCTGGCAGCAGTTGAGCGACCGTGTGGTCGTGACCTGGCAAGACATTCCTGAGCTCGGCCGGATCAGCTCCAATACCTTCCAGGTCGAGATGTATTTTGACGGCAGGATTCAACTCGCCTGGCTTGGGGTCGAATCGGAGGAAGGTCTCGTAGGATTGTCAGAAGGTCTTGGCTTGCCCACAGATTTTCAGGAAACAAACCTTTCAGCATACCCTGCCTGTAAGATGGCGCCTCCGGATATTTGCGGTTACATTTGGACTTTTAGCGGCTCTGGGATCAGCGATGTGACCTTGACCTTTAGCAACGGCGGCGGCAGCGCCACCACCGATAATAGCGGCTATTATAGTAAGATGGTATCATCCGCCTGGTTGGGCGTGGTCACGCCCAGCAGAAGTGGTTATACCTTCAGTCCGCCATCCATGTCATATCCTGCTGTAACCTGCGACCTATCAGACCAGAACTATGTGGGTTTCGCCGTTTGGGGGGATTTCGACGCCGATAACGATGTGGACTTGGCGGATTTTGCCATGTTTGCTGAACGCTGGCGGCGGACCGACAGCAGTTTCCGGTACGGCGGCGGAGGCGCAGATTTCACCGATGACGCCTACGTTGACTTTAACGACCTCGAAAAGCTGGCCGGCAATTGGCTGGCATCCGTTCAATAGTGTTCAACTCACCGGGCAACAGATGCTCCATTTTTCATTAGACACGGATTTACACGGATTGACACTGCTGGAAAGCAAATCTGTGGAATCCTTCGACCCGGCTCAGGACAGGTCTGTGAAATCTGTGGTTCGATTTTCTCGGCAATATTTAGCCCCGCAATTTATTGCGGGGTTCTAATTGCCCGTGTTCCAGCCGGGGTCCTGCCACGCTGGTCTCCAATTTGTTTTTGGTCTTGGTCTTGCTCTGCTATTTTTTCGACAAGTGCGGCTAAACGTGTCTGCCTGGCCAACAGCAGCCCGTCAATTGCTGCCGTTGTTTTTTTCGCCGCCTCTTCGACAGCCGCCTTTCGCGTCAGGATAAGTTCCGCCCTGATTTGCTCTTGCACGGCGTTAGCCAGGCTTATTTTGTTATCGCCGCCGCCGGCCAGCCATTGCTGCATCTCGTTTTCGCTCTTCTTGGCTAACGCCTCCAATTCCTTCTCCAGACCTACGACCGGCTTGATTGCGGTCTTAAACATGTTGGGGTCGCCGGTCGGACGTACTATGTTATCTTTGCGCATCCTGTCTGAAGTTCGCCGGCCCTGCCGGGACCTTTCTCTGGAGCTATAGTCCCGCCCGCGGCCGCCGCCGGGCATACCTCTGGTCGGAGCTCCATCTTTTAGCTGCTGCTCGATCTGTTTGACAAGCTTAGTGTAACGCTGCTGCCGGCTTGCCAGCATACTATCGACCACGGCTGTCGTCTTTTTGGCATTCTCTTCGATGGCAAAGTTTCGTATCACCGCGAACTCAGCTCTATCTTGCCCATGCACAGCCTTGGCCAGCTCTATCCTGTTGTCGGCGCTTCTATCCAGCCAATGGCGGACCTCATACTGTCGGCTTCTTCTATCCACCTGTTCAAGGGCTTCTTCCAGGCCCTTGAACTGTTTGAGTCTTGCCCTTACGGCGTTCGGATCGGCTATCGGATCCGGCTCAGCTGCCGGCTGTATGCCTGGAGTCGCTGTCAAGGCGGGCGTGGAGCCGGCTCGATCGGGGGCGCGGACGGCAGCTTCGCTGCCCCGCGGCCGGCGCAGCGAGCTGCCGCTCAACAGCTCAACTATTTCGCTATGGCCGCCGGCTCTTGCCATTGCCAGTGGGGTGCCGCCCATAAGGTTCTGGGCGTTGACGTTGGCGCCCTTGGCAATGAGCAGTTTGCACACATCGTACCGGCCGGATACGGCTGCATAATGCAGCGGCGTATTGTCGTAGCTGTCTTTAGCATTAACGTTGGCGCCCCCCGCAACAAGAATTTCGCTCACCTGGATGTGCCCCTTGTGGGCTGCGTAGAAAAGAGGTGTAAATCCCGCCCCATCTCTCGCATTGACATCGGCGCCCTTCGATAGCAGTCGTTGAACTTGGTTGGCGTCACCGGCTTCGGCTGCCTGATGCAGCGGCTCAGTGGCGTCCTGCGCTTTTGCCAGCCCCTGCCTGTGCGGGGCAAGGTTGAGCATCGCTATCAGGAGAATTGACGTGAAAATGCACCTGCGTTCCATAATGCATCCTCCAGATCGCCAAACAACGTAATCAAACCACAGCCGCAGTCTAACAGAAATCGGCTCCGCAAACAATGGCCTTGCACGTTCAGCCCGCCGCTCCGGCCGGCGGTTCGCACAAACCGAAGGCGCAATGGAAACAAAGCCACAGATGAACACAGGGCGGCCTTCGGCCGCGCTATGAAATCTGTGGCGGATAATGACGAACCGGCAGGATAGACGCCTGGGCGTGAATCGCGTTGGCTCGATGCTCGACGGGAATCAAGTATCGGGCATCGGTCCGACGGACAAGTATCGCTAATCCCAGACCGGCTAAAAAGTCCGCACCACATTTCACGGCATTTTTGAGTTTTATTTCTGCGTAATCTGTGTTAATCTGTGGTTGGGTCCCCGTAGCTCAACTGGACAGAGCGTTGGCCTCCGGAGCCAGAGGTTGTGCGTTCGAATCGCACCGGGGATAATGGAAACAAAGCCACAGATGACAGAAGACAGAGGACAGAGGACAGAAGACAGCAAACCGTCGTCCGTTCTCCGTCCTCCGTTGCGAGAACTCCCCGATCAGGAGACCTGATCGCCCTGTGGCCAAAAACGGAAATCTGTGGACTCGACCCGGCTCAGAGCTTGCCCTGAGCGTGCCGAAGGGACGGGCCTGTGAAATCTGTGCCGGATAATATTGAGGGTATTGACAACAAGTATAGCGACTCGATATATTGTCCCGGCAAACTAATGGGGCAGCAAGGACGCCAACACAAGTGGCATCTGTAGTGTCTTGCGGACTGTGCCCGGCAGGAAATGTTGCTACAATAGCTAATTCGCAGCCTACTGCGCCGAGCCTACTCCGCTGGAGCGGCTGCCCCGCGGCCAGCGCAGCGAGCTGCGAAGGCGGGAAAGGAATCTGGAATGGGGACAAACGCATCTGCCACAAGACGGACGCCAAAAACTGCCAAAGCAAAACCGATCTCAACGTTTTTGACCATAGTAGCGCTGACAAGCTGCCTATCGCTTCTGAACCCGGCAGGCCGGGCTTTTCTGGCCCAGGATAGTGATTCTGCAGATGGTGCCGTTTCCGAAACAATCAAGGCAAATACGGCAGGCATTGTTCCCACGCAGGGAGAATATGCCCTCAGATTAGCAGTCAAATTGGGCCTCGGTGAGCAAATGACCCAGCAGGAGGCGGTCTCTACTCTGACTGAACTGGGGATCAAGCCGACAGGTGGTTGGCAACCGAATCGACAGGTGGACGACAAATTTCTGGCCGATATTCGCAATTCTGCGAAAGAAGCTACTAAGAGCGGCACGATTTCCACGCGGCAGGCTGATGAGATTCTACGTTACCGACCTGCGCAGCAGTTTGAGCAGCCACAGGTTGATGTCACTCGAACCCCAGGTGAAACTGTGGGAATGCAGCAGGGCCTTTCCACAATTGAGCGGCTGCTTTCGGGCGAGATTGCCGGCGATGTGTCCAAGACGTTGACGCAGTTTGGATATGGCGTCTTTCAAGCGCCGGTGTCCACATTTGCGCCGGTAACCAACGTGCCGGTAGGGCCGGACTACGTGGTCGGGCCCGGCGACAGCTTTACCGTGACCCTGTGGGGCAGAGTCAACGCCCAATACAATGTGGCCGTCGACCGAAGCGGCCAAATTACCCTGCCCGAAGTGGGCGTGCTGAAGGTCTGGGGGATGACATTCGACCGGCTGCAGAACTATCTGGAGCACGAGTTCAGCCGCAAGTACACCGACTTCAAAATGGCAGTAACTATGGATAGACTGCGCACCATCAGGGTCTACGTGGTGGGAGAGGCCCAAACGCCCGGCGGCTATTCGCTCAGCTCGCTGTCTACGGTTATAAATGCCCTGTTTGCAGCCGGAGGCCCATCCAAAAACGGCACTATGCGAAACGTTCGCATGCTAAGAAACAGCACACAATCAGTAACCATTGACCTTTACGATTTCCTTTTGGGCGGCGACAAGAGCAAAGATGCGCGTTTGCAGGATGGTGACACGATTTTTATCCCCTTGATCGGCCCTGTGGTTGGGGTGGCGGGAAATGTCAAAAGGCCGGCTATCTACGAGATGTCCAAGCCGATGAGCCTGGCGGAGGTGCTTCAGCTGGCAGGTGGAATAACATACGCCGGCTGGCTGCAGAGGGTGCAGGTAGAAAGAGTGGATAAGCACGAAAAACGCATCGTAGCTGATTTTGACATCTCCGAGAAAGCCGACATCAAAAAAGAAGAAACAGCCTCCGCCATCCAGGTTCAGGATGGGGACGTGGTCAAGGTTTTTGCGGTCTCGCCGCTGGAGCAGAATGTAGTCTACCTTCAAGGACACGTGGTCAGGCCGGGCAAATATGAGCTAAAGCCTGATATGCGGCTTAGAGATGTTCTTAGCTCCTACAATGTGCTTCAGCCGCAGCCGAACCTGGAATATGCCGAGATTGAAAGGCTCATCGAGCCTGATTTTCATCCGGTAGTTATTCCGTTTAAGCTGGATAAGCTTCTGGAAGGGGACGATTCTGAAAACATAGAATTAGCCCGCTTTGATACGATCCGTGTTTTTCGCTGGGATGAGAGGCTCAGCAGGCAGATCTCCGTCTCCGGCTTGGTTTATCGGGCTGGGCAGTATCGGCTGATTCCGGACATGAGGGTAAGCAATTTGGTGGATGCAGCGGGCGGACTTGCGAAAAACGCCTATCTACGGACCGCAGAGATTACCCGCCGGCATATAAGTCAGGACGGAATGACGACCGAAAAGATCGATATTGACCTGGCAAAGGCCCTGGCAGGCGAGCCTGGGCACAATATCCGCTTGCAGGATTACGACCATTTGGTGGTAAGGCCGATACCGGAGCTGGAGTTCGACCGGACGGCTACCATATCGGGAGAGGTAAGATTTCCCGGCACTTATCCGGTGCGAAGGGGCGAGACCCTAAGCTCAGTTATAGAAAGGGCCGGCGGATATACCGAGCGGGCGTATCTAAAAGGGGCGTTATTTACCAGAGAAAGTGCCAAAGCCGTCCAGCAGAGAAGAATGGATGAGCTTACCCAAGAGATAGAGGAGACCATCCTGGTGGACACCGACCGGGCGATGGGTGGTGCGGTGGATGAGGAGACTATCAAGACCTATGAGTTGCAACTGAAGGCCAAAAGAGAGCTGCTGGGCAAACTCAGGGCGGCCAGAATAGATGGAAGGGTAGTGATAAGATTGGCTTCGCTGGAGCAGTTCAAAGCCTCCAAATACGATTTGGAGCTGGAAAAGGGCGACAGTCTGGCTGTTCCTGAGACTCCAGGCGTGGTGAATGTGGTAGGCGAGGTTTTCAATCCTACGGCGTTGCTCTACGAAGAGGCAAGGACGGTCGACTATTATCTGCGTAAGGTGGGCGGCATGACCGAGGAGGCCAACAAAAAGCAGATAAGTGTCATCCGTGCCGATGGCTCTGTGGTCAGCATTGCTCAGAAGAATGCCGGCAGGATAGACTGGGACAGCAGTTCGAATCAATGGGTATTTGGCGGCTTTATGAGTATAAAGCTGGACCCCGGCGATACGATAATGGTGCCGCGGAAGATGGACAAATTCTTCTGGCTGAGGACCGCCAAAGACATCACGCAGATATTATTTAACGCCGCCCTTGCCACCGGCGTAGTGCTTGCGCTGTGAATAGGGGCGATTGTCCCCCTGTTACCCAAGGTCGCGGCTGCGGTTCTATTTCCGCTTCTATGCCTTCTTTTGGCTGGCAGTGTCTGTGCGCAGGCGATCTCGCGAAAAGCCAAGACAGGAAAATAGCTGGAAAAATGGGAACGACCGGGTGTATTTTCAATCGGGGTGGGTGGACGATTTTAGAACTGCTGCATCCACCTATCCTGTTACTCTCGATCTATCCATAGTAGCATGACCGCTTTTTCAACTTCGACTTAGTGCCTATCCGAATAACCCCTGAATGGCCGATATGTTCAAAGGCAATGATGCCTTTGAAAAGGGTCAGGGATGAAAAAACGAAAAACAAAAGACAGATACAGGATTTCAGACGAATTATGGGAAAAAATCGAGCCACTGATACCAAAGCACCCAAATACACATCGCTTCGGTGGCGGCAGGCCGAGGCTACCCGACCGCAAGGCCATGGACGGAATTCTTTTTGTGCTCCGGACCGGTTGTCAATGGAACGCATTGAACCAGACTGGTATTTGTTCAAGCAGCACAGCACACTCGCGATTTCAGGAGTGGACCAAAGCCGGTGTTTTTCACCAACTGTGGGCACTGGCTCTGCAAGACTATGACGAGTTGAAAGGTATTGATTGGTCTTGGCAACCGATGGATGGTGCCATGACAAAAGCCCCCCTTGGCGGGGGAAAAAACCGGCCCAAACCCTACGGATCGGGCCAAAAAAGGCGTTAAACGAAGTTTGCTGACCGAGGCAAATGGTGTGCCGATCGGCCTGGCAATCGACGGGGCAAATCGCCATGACAGCAAGTTGGTGGAGACAACGATACAGAGTATTCCGATAGAGCGCCCTGCACCTACAGAGCAAGAACCTCAAGGTATGCCTCTGGATAAGGCTTACGATTCTGATGAGGTACGAGATTTGGTGAAAGAGTTTGGTTATACAGCCCACATTCGAGCCAGAGGCGAAGAAGCCCAAGCGATCAAACATCAAGCCGGTTTCAAAGCTCGCCGCTGGGTTGTGGAACGAACGCATAGCTGGATGAATCGCTTTCGCCGCATCCTGACGCGATGGGAAAAGAAACCTGAGAACTATTTGGCCCTGCTTCATTTTGTCTGCGCCATAATTACGTTCCGTTGTTCCGGGTTATTCGGATAGGCTCTTAATGCGCGATGCTGCGATGCTCAGCGCCATACTCAACGCCAATGTACCTTGCGACGCTGCCCTTTTCCAGCGATTCTTGTGCGAGACTCTGGCTCGGCATAGTAATTGTCCTAACAGGAGTGATCTGGATAGCCTGCATTTTGTTTTCTGCAGGTTTCTCATGATTTGCGGCTACGAGATTGTATGAAATCACGCAGCCAGCCCAGGTGATCAACCGTGGTCCTGTAAAGTCAAGCCACAAATGTCTTGCCAGCCTCTGCCCGCCCGGTACGTCCGACCCCTTAACGCTATGCCAAGGGTAGGCTGCATAACTCTGGGAAACAGGTGACGAGGTAGGCCTGTTCTTTATTTAGCCTTTTGGAAGGAAGACCCTTTTCAATAACGCCTGCATAGGTCTCTTCGCCCGAACCAGGATCATACTGGCATCTCGATATTATGACCTCCACGTCTAATACGTCCTGGTCATGAAACTGGATTTGCAGTTCTTTGACGCTTCTCAAGGCAATTGGCTCTGAGCACTCGCCGGGACAGCCCCGACGTGTGAACATGATTCCTCGTTGGGATATGTTGGCGACACGAAAGTCGGTGTTCAGGACTTTTGGCGCAGCTTGTGGTGGGTAGACGACCCTGAGAGCCTGTCTTCTCTGACGTTGTCTCCTGTCGCCCTGTCGGTGATCGCCCTGCCTCTGCTGAACATGCCCGCTCTCGTCATCTGTTACCATGTCTTTTCTTCTACCGCCTTGTCTCCTGTCTGCCCTTCTTCTATCGCCACCTATATACAGCTCCATACCTTCCCTTTCCTTCCTGCGTTACCCTATTTGCCAGGAACCCTGCAAGTGTTTATGCACGCAAAATCGACTATGACCGAAGCTTACTAATAAATATAGCAGGCGGACCCGCTCAAGAAATGTTGATTGATTTGAACGAAATTTTCTGAAGAACGAGCACAAACTCGGAAGTAGCTTGCACACAAAACCGGCGGGTTTCGTTCTGAGAATCATCTGTTATTAACTGCAGCCAATGCAGTTACGACATATACGGCGTTTGCTGACCTCGCAAACGAGAAGAATACGAAACCGGGTGCTCAGTTCATATAGAATAGATTAGCGGACTACCGAGGCCTCATTAGCGACCCTGACCGGACTTTCGGGCAGGTTATCTGTTTGGGCGCCTTACTCATCTGGAACTCGCTCCGGCTCCGTGTGACACTTCTTAGATGACTGTTGTTTTGCATTTAGCCTGGCTGGCAAGAATGCAGCAACCGTCTTGCGGTTCCTATGGTCGACTCCAGCAGGGAGTCTTATGAGGGTTGGTGAAGTGCCTGGTATCCACGAATTTTGCAGATTTTTTTGGGGAAATAGTCAACATTCAGCCGTTGGATACGCTTACAGATTATCGAAACATTGGTGGTCGTGCGGTCTTAACCTAAGAATTAAGCGGCCACCGTCACCAGAGTACAGATGGGCCATACGCCCCAGTCAGCATTTGACGGGGCTAAGATCGAACTGACGCATAGCCTTTTTACTTTTTGGCGGCTTTCAACCGTTGGAAGAAGAACTTCCAAATAGTGAGCGCAAGCTTCGCATATGCAGAACACATAACCAGCATGAGCAGGAAGTAATCGACAACATAAAAAACTATATTCAAGACAGGGGCGGGGGCTACAGTAGCTGGTGCATCAGTATTGCCGGGGAACCGCATGACATCGTTTTACACGCTCGCGTGGGGCGCAGCCTTTTCTGGATGTACCAAGAGACCGCTTCGCCTCAAATTGCCAGAGCCGTCGTGGACCATTTGGTCAGTACAGTTGGGGTCGACGGAGGTGCTGGGAAACAGGGTTCAGATAACACGGGTAGCGTTGTCTACATATACAAGAAGGCGCATGGCTCCCATGACTGAGAAATCCGTTAACTTGGCGTTCAGTCTCACCGAGGGCTCAAGTCGCCAAAGAGGCAGGTAACAAGCCGTTTGATTTTTGGCAACGAAAAATATGGCTTCGGTCAAATAACAGAGCAGAAGATGGTCTGCTCTAAGGATGAGTATGTGGAAGCTGNNGGAGAGCAAAAATGCCAATAGAAAGTTGCACTGAAGACACAATTGTCGTTGACTTACCCGCAGAGCAAGAAATGCGCACCGAGCTCGAGAGCCTTATGGAAACCGTGAGTCTTAGGGGCCATTGTGACGTGGTAATCGATTTTTCCAGGGTTGATATTGTAACTTCTTCCAGCTTTTGCAGGCTGCTGAAGTTGCGTACGCTGCTGGTCAATCGTGGGCATCGTCTGGTCCTTTGTGGCCTTGCGGCTAACACCAAGGGTATCTTTACCGTGACAGGGCTTGACAGAGTCTTTGAATTTGCCGATGGCAAATCCGCTGTTTTGAAATCTTTGCAGCGTGTCTAACGCTAAATGAATGTGCCTCACTTATGTATCCTGCAAGATACTTTTTAAGAAAATCTAAAAATTTTTTTCTCACCCCCACTTTTGCCCAAAAAATCGACCTTAGACCATCGAAAATACGTAGTTTCCACAATCGCGACAACGAGCATTTCCTGTTTGAGTATTAAGGCGTGGACGCTGAGACCGTCTACGTATAGGGACATGCGGCCCTGATGTTCATTCTTTGGCTTTGCTTTGTGTGGTTTGGCGTCCGAAACAGCCTTGACTGGCATAGCGGCAAGTGGTACTCTTTGGATGGTCCACATCTTGCGTGAGCATTCGAGAGACGGCGAAATATGGCGGAGAAATTGCAGTAAACTCTACGCATTCAATATTAAAAAAGAAATGTAGCAAATAAGGAAGTAGATTATGGAACGGTATAAAGATATCGACGGGGATTCAGGCGTCGCAGGATATGAGATTGGCCCTGACTATATCAGAGTAAAATTTAGTGATGGTTCTGTGTACCTTTACACATATGCCAGCGCTGGGTCTAACAACATCGAAGAGATGAAAAGGTTAGCAGCAGCCGGTGAGGGACTAAATGCGTTCATCATTAAGAACGTAAGAAAACGGTATGCAAAAAAAGAACGATAGTTCTTTTGAAAATTGTCATAATGAGAAATAAAGGTTTAAGGTATTGTTCCAATGAATGACCCGAGAGGTTCAATTTGGCGAAAATGGGATTTGCATATTCACAGCCCATCATCTGTGTTAAATAATCAATATCCCGGCACAAACGAAGACGAAAAATGGAATGGATTTATCGAAACGGTTAAATCTCTCAAAGATGTTTCTGTTTTAGGTATAACTGACTATTTCTCAATCGATGGATATAAAAAACTCTTGGAATATCGTGATAAAAACCCGCAAGATTTCAAAAACATAGAATTATTATTGCCCAATGTTGAGCTCAGGATACTACCTGTAACAGATGAGCAAACACCAATCAACTTACATGTGATATTTTCTCCCGATAAAGAAATGATTGATAATCTTGAAAGTCAATTCTTTTCAAATTTGACGTTTTCCTATGGTGGCAGTACATATAGATGTATTCGACAAGACTTGATAAATCTCGGTAAGGCTCACTCACATAATAATGGAATGGATGAACATTCTGCTTACAAGGTAGGTGTAGAGCAATTTAAGACAAACCTGGACCAATTGAAACAAGCATTCAAAGATAATGAAAAACTTAGGCGGAACTCATTAATAATTGTTTCAAACAGCGGGGCTGATGGTGCATCTGGAATTCAACATTCAAGTCTCGCAGCAACACGACAAGAAATTTATAGGTTTGCAGACGCTATTTTTTCTGCAAATCCCAGTGATCGGAGCTACTTTCTTGGAAAAGATAGCGACTCCTCAGAACAAATAATCAAAAAATATGGATCACTTAAACCATGTATTCACGGATCTGACGCACACGAATTGGAAAAGATATGTAAGCCAGACCTTGATAGATTTACGTGGATAAAAGCAGATACGACTTTTGAGGGACTTAAACAGATCGTTTGTGAGCCGGAGGAAAGAGTATATATCGGTAGATCTGTACCAAAGAGCAAGAATGACGCTAACGTAATTGACAGGATAGAGATTAAGAACTCCAATCACTGGTTTGATGAAGAGCCAATTCCTTTAAATGAAAATCTCGTTACTATCATCGGAGAAAAAGGAGCTGGCAAAACTGCTCTTGCTGACTTTATCGCTTTGACAGGAGGAGACTTTAATACTAAAGAAGATTATTCCAGTTCGTTTGTCTCAAAAGCATTAAAGTCGACGAAACAAATTGGGGAGACCATTGAAAATTGCATAGTCACTATCTATTGGCGAGACGGAAGCCAAGATCAAATAAAAATAACAGAGGATTTTGAGGACTATGAGGAGACCAAAAAAGTCAGGTATCTTTCGCAAAGCTTCATAGAAAGAAAATGCCATCCTGAGCAGGCGGAAGAATTACAGAAAGAGATTGAGGGCATAATCTTTCAACCCATTCCCATTCAGGACAGGATGGGGCAGACGGCTTTTGTTGAACTGAAGAAGATCAAGACACAAAGTATTGAAGTTAAAAAAACAAATTGCGGCAAGCAGATAGCAGCTCTTAATGACGAGATATTTGCTTTAGAGGAAGAAATAAACAGTCTTGACAGCAAGAAAGAAGAGAAAGTTAAGTTAGAGATTGAGGCAAAGCAGCTTAAGGAACAGAAGCCCAAACCGCAGACTAAAGAGGAGGAAAGCATAGAGGCAAAGCTCACACTCCTAAATAATCGCAAGAATGTGCTTAATGAGCAAATTGCGGTCTTAAAGGTTAAACTCACCACAATCGAGACAATCAAAGTAACGCTGGCCTCCCTCAAGGAGTATATACAAGGAGAAACATCTGACATCAAGAGAAACCTTGAGTCAGTAGATTTAGCAACTCTCTGTGAGAAACTCAAGTTTACCGTTGAGTCAGACTTTGAAATAACATTGGAGAGCAAGAAGAAGGAAATCGAGGCGCAAATTAAAAAGCTTCAAGGGATACAAGAACAAGATAAATCTACCACCGGTGCCGAGCAGAAAAACAAGCAAGTAGAGTTAAATGATTTAACAGAAACTTACGTTTCGGCACTCGACCTCAACAATGTTATCGATTTAATTTCTTCCCTTGAATCCAAGTCCAGTATCGCAGAAAACGCAAGAAGAACAATTAAGTCATTTGACGAAAAGATTGCCAAGTACCAAAAAAGGATTGAGGAACTCGACAAGAGCATAAAAGAGATAAACAACATAAAAAAACCGCTGCTTCCCACAAAAAAGACCGAAAGAGACAATGCCTACAAGAACTATTTTGTGTTCTTACAGGAAGAAAAACAAATATTGGAAGAAATATATTCACCCCTTAAAGAAAAGATGAACAAGGAAAATATGGGGGAGAAAAACCAGATAGACTTCTTTGCCCGCATTGAGCTAAACGTGAAGGAATTCTTTGACAACGCAGACAGTATAATCGATTTTAGCAGAATAGGAACTTATTGCCGGAACAGCGATATTTTGTACAAAGAAATTAAATCATTGGCTGAAAAAATAGAGATAGGCGAACAATCGGATGTCCTCTCCCTCATAACTCATCTATACCAAACTTTTGAAGAGAACGACGGCAAACCAATCGAGATAAATAGTCAATTATTGAGAAGGAAAAATCACCTTGATTTCTATAAATGGATATTTGACGTTTCAGACTTCAAAGTGAATTACAGTATAAAATATCAAGGCACTAATATTGAACTTTTATCCCCAGGTAAAAAAGGGATAGTGTTACTACTTATGTATCTTGCTCTTGATACGGAGAGCAGTATTCCGCTGATAATTGATCAGCCCGAAGAAAATCTTGATAACAAGTCTCTTTATCCCTACCTTGTAGATTACTTCAAAATTGCTAAGAGAAGAAGGCAAATAATCATAATAACCCACAACCCCAACCTTGTCTTGAACACGGATGCGGAACAGATTATAGTGGCAAATTTCGAAGCAGTGCCCACCATATATAAATCAAGAATAACGTATATAAGCGGTGGAATAGAAAACTCTTACATAAACAACCAGTTAAAAACGCCTCTACGCCAACAAGGAATCAGAGAACATGGTGCAGACATACTTGAAGGCGGCAAAATCGCCTTTATAAAGAGGAAGGATAGGTATGAATATTAGACTTTTGGATGACTACGAGAACAGATTGGTGTGATATTACTTTTGCCGATGTAATTAAGAGTTGGAGGAAAGAATAGTGTCTGACCAAACAATTAAATGCCCTAAGTGTGGGACTGAAATACCGCTTACAGAAGCTCTGACTGGACAGATTGAGCAAAGTATTCGTGCTAAGTATGAAGCCGAAACAGCAAAGAAAGACCAAGAACTTGACAAGGAAAAGGAGGCCTTAAAGAAGCAGCAGGAAGAGCTGGAGAACCAGAGGCAATCTGTTGATGAAAAAGTTGCCGAGCAGGTCAAGGCCGAGCGGAAGAAGATAGCCGAACAGGAGAAGGCAAAAGTTCTTGCAGAACAGTCCGAGCAAACGAAAGCCCTCGAGCAGGAGTTAGAAGAAAAAAGAAAACAGGTTATTGAAGCGAATAAAAAAGAATTGGAGCTTAGGAAGCAACAACAAAAGCTGGAAGAAGAAAAAGCGGCCATGGAACTTACTGTCCAGCGACAGATTGACACGGAAAGAAAGAAAATATTGGAAGAAGCAGGAGAAAAGGCAGCCGAAGAACAGCAGTTTAAGAT
>JAFNGF010000195.1 GCA_017885385.1 Planctomycetota bacterium | reverse complement strand
CGATGGCACTCAAGGCCCAGTCTATATAGTGTAGTTTGTGAACGGGCCGATGATGTGCCTCACTCATCAGACCCTGCTGGACGATTTTGATGAACTCACTTATAGTCTGCCGGCTGATTTCGGTGGGTTCTGCCGCCCAATTTTTCAGCTCCTCATATTCCCGCCGGAGCTTGCTGCTGGCGTTTAGCTGGTCCGCACTTAAATAGTCGCCGGGATTGTAAGCCATTTGAAGACCCTTAAGGCACAGAATTAAAGGCTCGTAGTTGGCTCTTTTTTCCAGACGAATAAATTTGTACTGTTGAACGTGGGCGGTAGCCTGGGTCGGCGGCTTTTCGGCAATCTCGTCTTCGCCCACGTACCATCTGCGCTTACTGGTTCTGGCAAAAACCAGCTCCTCACCAAATCCGTACTGTTTTATTTCATCATAGCCCATTCTTGAGACCCATAATCCGCCGGCGTGTTTTTGTTTGAGGCCGCCGCCGAGCACAAGCAGGCACTTTACAAAACGCAGAGGCAAAACTTTTTGCCTGCCGATCTGGTTCCTGCGAAGCTGAAAAGAAAGATGCAGACTGTGCGGCTGGACATCATAAAAAGCGATAATCTCGTGTATCAAATTATTAAGCAGCCACGGGTCTGAAGTCGCCGGGCGTGAAAGCTCACCGGCGATGTTCAGCCTTCCGGGCGCCAGCTCCAAAAAACCGAGCCTTCGCCCGCGGTCGGTGGAACCGCTGTGGTCGTCTATGTATCCGCCCAGCTTCCACGTCAGCACCTCCAGGTTGAAATCATAGAAGTATCTAAAGTCGTCATATACCGGGTCAAAAGCCTTTCGAGCGGTTCGCTGCGGCTCAACGGCTGCAGGGCCGAGATTACTTAATTCCAGCTCAGCTCCCAGAGGCACAAGCCCAGGCTGCAGATTTGACCTAATCGACGCAAGTAAAGATTCGGCGATCCGGCTGTGGAACATGCTGTCGGCAGCCCGTATCGCATATTTGACGTAGTCGATAAGATCGTGCTTGGGATACGGCATCGTCTTAAGACACTCATCAATGAGCAGATCAACAGAAGCCTTATTGGCGTTTATCATCTGCAGGACCGCGA
The DNA here is from genome assembly GCA_017885385.1 of Planctomycetota bacterium. GTDB lineage: Bacteria > Planctomycetota > Phycisphaerae > Sedimentisphaerales > Anaerobacaceae > JAFNGF01. The sequence continues at coordinate 7,606 of JAFNGF010000195.1, read as the reverse complement.
GCATGCTGGCGGAGCGTTTGAAGTATCTCTCGGAGGTAAGCATGTGCTCGAGCTCAAAACGGAATCCGGCCTGCATTTTCTCCTCTAACTCGTTAAACAAGACCTGCTTTATGACTAAAACCAGATAGTTTTCGATAAACGGCTGCGCCTGAGGGTCATCGTGTAAATGTTTTATGCCTGGTCGAGGCCGGTCCAGCTCGTGCTCAAGATAGTAGTCACTGACAGCGTCTCTGCGGTAATGGGTTATAACTAAGTCCCGCTCGGTGGTTGCCAGCAGCTGCCTGTCCGCCCGCCGCTCCAGCTCGGCATCAGCGGTTTGTTCGCCGGGACGAGTTCGCTTCTCGATGAATTTTTCGATGCGTTTGCGCAGCCAGAGCTCGTGTATCAGATTGACGTGGAATCTATCGCCGAATTGTTTTCTCATCGACTCGTGGCTTGCCAGATAAGCCTGGGCTTGAACAAAACCGCCGGCGGTATTGACGCGAACGGTATCTCTGTCGTAGCGTTTTCCCTCGTACCCGTCGATTTCGGCCATCGCTGTGGCGGGCACATCGCGGATTAGAAGCCCTTCGATTCTGGATGTGGGACTTTCGACGGCATAAAAATACACGTTGTCGGGGCTGACTTTCCGGCAGCCCGACAAAAAGGCAGGTTCTGCCAAAAGATTGTCTTTGCCGGCTCGTGAGCGGTCCTGGGTGAAACCTAAGCCGCTGACCGATTTGAATATTTGAGGGTCGAGCAGCGAGCCGTAGATGAACAGATTGACCTTCGCTTCGTCCATACAATGTCACCTGCTCGCCATAGTGTCAACCATTTGCGTTTGTTTGTCGCTGCTTTTGATCTGGTGGTACAGCTTGATCAGCTCCTTAAATGCTCGCAGGATCACGCGCGGGTTTCCGCCGGTCTGCCTGCCGGCGGTTCGCGGATAATGATGCACGCCCCTTTCGGTCAGGCGGTAGCCTCTTCGGACGGCTCTGGCTAAGATTTCGGCATTGATCAACGCCCCAATGCTGGATAGTTCAACGTGGTCAAAAATCTCGCGTTTATACAATTTGAAGGCGCAGTCGATATCGCGGACTTTCATCCCGAATAATAAGCAGACCAATTTTGTCCAGCACCAGCCATTGATTCTGCGGACCAGATTGTCCTGACGATTCAGCCGGTAGCAGCTGACAATGTCGGCCTTATCCATCAGCGGCAGCAAGGGCGGCATCTCCCGGATATCGAACTGCCCATCGCCGTCAGTGTAAAAGACAAGCTCCTTCGTAGCTGCTTTGAAGCCCGATTGCAGCGCGGCGCCATAGCCTAAATTGGGGTGATGATGTACGACTCTGACCCTATTATCTCGGCCGGCGATTTCATCGGCAATCCGACCGGTGTTATCCGTGCTGCCGTCGTCGACAATAATCACTTCAAAGTCGGCGTTGAGCTTTTCCAGAACCTCGAGTGCTCGTTCAACCGTGCGGGCAACATTGTCTTGCTCGTTGTAGCAGGGGAAGAAAACGGTGATGCCCCGCACCGATTGTCCAACACGGGCCACTCGCTTACGCTCGTGGCTCTGACCTCTCTCCTCCGTCCTCTGTCCTCCGTCCTCTGTCCTCTGGCTACCACCTTTGTTCATTGGATATCCTCTCGCGCTCAGTGTCACATTCTCTTATTCTGGTGGTGTAAGATTCTGCCAGTTTTGCGTCTCCCTGCGCCCTGGCGACCTTTTCTAAATGCACGCACGCCAGGCGTGCAGCCTCCAATCTAAAGCGATAACCGTGCTGCCTGGCATAAACCTGCTCATTTTTCGTGAAGCTGTCAGAGTAGCTTTTACAGAAACTGTTGACCTGGAGAACCAACTCAGTGAACCTTGCTGCACTAACCATTATCTCCAGCATCGGGGTCGGCGAGGGATTCAGATTGAAGGCCTGAATGGCAAGGTCTAAGCCTCGTCTTTTTTGCGTAACGTCCCTGCTGTAAAGAAGCAAGTTGTGCGCCAGAGTCAGGGCCCTGGAGAAATCATCCGGGTAAAGCGTTTTACCACTTTCTATGCCGTCAAAGAGCTCCTTGCCCTGAGCGGTTGCATAGTTGACCAGTATTTTCTGCTTGTTATCAAGAAAGACGACGGCCCAATTCCGGGTGTGCTCGAGCCCACGGACAAAGACGCTGTCGAACTCAGCGGCCGGCATCAAGGCCGCCCACACGTCCCGCTCTGTAAGCGCCTGGTCTATCGACGGGCCGATTTCCACGTAATCGGCGGAGGTCAGCACATCTTTGAGGTCCTTTCCCGTCATTCTGGCTTTCATGCTGGCACGCTGCACTATCTGGAACCCTTGCGAACCGGCCAGACCCCCGGACATAATATACGACCAGAGGTCGAAAGTCTCACGATTATAGGCTGCCTGTGCCCGGCCATCCATAAATAGCTGTAACGGAGTCCGGCCGGTGTTTGGGTCAGGCTCCTGCGCCCAGGCGATGCAACCGCCCTCGGTCCAGTAATTAAACATATTGCCCGCCAGCTTATTCATCCTGATGAACTTGCCGGCGCAAAACGGTTTGGCATCAGAGGCAGTCATCCTCATAAAGATCGAAGTCAGCTCCGGGTCATTGGGCCAGGCGTCAAGATAAACAAGCTTAAACTTGCCGCCCCACCACGCGCCAAAGAATACCACCACCGCCGCACCGGCAATCGTCAGATAAAGCTGTACATTGCGGGGCATCGGTGAGACGAACGGTCCCCGCGAAAGCGGGGATTTTTGCCTGTGGAATTTACGGGCCGCCGAAATTGCGTGCGCGATTTGGTCAACGAACATCGCTATAATCGGACAGCCCGCGATAGCCGCTACCGGTATAAATCTGCGCGAGCGAATGGCCATGTAAATAGTAAGAGCGGCAATCACCATCGAAGGTAAATTAAGTTTAGGGCATTGAAATTCATCCGAGCCGGCTGCCTTTCGAGAGCGGCTTTGGCTCATCGAGCGCCGTGCCAATGCCGAGATGACAATCCAAAGCCCCAGGACCACCCAGGCAATAATGTACATCACTAAAAAAGGTACAGCGGTGCCGACGGGATTGGCCCAGTCGAAAGCCGGCTGCCACTCGTGAATCTCACGCCATCTTGCGGCGTGCTCGCTGACGCTGATGACGAAGGTGTGCGTTAGATTGGTTAAATGAAAAGGATTAAGCACCAGCATAGCGAAAAAGGCAACAAAACCGGCAGCAATTGTATGGTAGATGCCTCTCCAACCAATGGAAACAAGATTATGTTTATAAAAAATCAGTGTGATATCCAAAACAATCAGCAAGACCAAGAACAAAAATGTGGACATTGTTAGGCCGGCCCTGGACACGACAAGAGCGTAGAACGGCCAGGCGGTCACGTTGTATAGGATTGCAGTCCATTTTTTGTTGCAGGTGGTCAGCAAATGCAGCCCTATGAACGGCACGAGCATCATAAATGCGTAAATGTATCCGCCGTGAACGTTACACCAGAAGACCGTCAGCGGGACAATGAGCCAGATGTACAGTATGTTTCGATACGCGGCAAGAACAAGCACCAGCAGAAAGACAGCTACAAGCAGGTTTGAGAAGCCCTGGGGGCGAATATCCACAAACGAACGCCCGACAAACAACGCAAAACAGGCAAAGGCCGCGGACAGAAACGGATTGGCCCCCAATAATCTGCCGGTGTAGAACACACAAATAATGGTCAATATGTAAATAGTAAACTTCCAGTAAACCAGTGCGTTGAAATAAGGCTGCTGCTCCGAGCCCAGTGTGGTGGTCAGCCAGTAGAATATCACGTGCGTAAGCCAGTTCTGGTTAATCCAGCCGGTCGGATGCCATTTCTTGACAGTCTCTAAGCCGACTTTATCCGTGATCCATTGCGCCCACTTTGGCCAAGTCTTGATTTCCTCCGGCGTAGGCCCCGGCTTGTGCGAATTGCCGCTGAAAGGCTCGACGGTATGTACCCCATGTTTGACAAAATGCCGTCCGCAGGCCATTGCCACCCACGTATCGCCGGCGGCGACCATGTGTGTGCTGGCGTGAATAGCGAAGATGAGCATCGCCAGCCAGGCCAAAAAAACAAGCCAAATTGAGAATGCGGCAGGTTCGTTGGGAGGGCGGACGACAGAGGACGGAGGACGGATGACTGTTTCCTGACTTCTGTCCCTTCGGCTTCGCTCGGAGCGGTCTTCTGTTTTCTGTCTTCTGACTTTCATCGGCCGAGCCATTTTTCCAGTCTATCCAAGCCTTTACGAATCTGCTCTAACGAGCAGGCAAAACTCAGCCGAACATTGTCGTTACAGCCAAAGGGCAGGCCGGGTACGAGGGCAACTTTAGCCTGCTCCAGAAGCGCCTTGGCAAAATCCATGCTGCCGGCAATCTTCGCCCCATTAATAGTTCGGCCATAATGGCTTGAAACATCAGGGAAACAGTAGAAAGCGCCGGTGGGTTCCGGACATTCCACGCCCGGCATGCTGTTTAATCGCTCAGCCATATATTGCCCGCGCCGCTCGAATTCCGCCCGCATACGCTCTATGGAGTCGGCTGCCGGCTCGCCAAGAGCGGCAATCGCCGCGTACTGGCCGAACGTTACAACGTTCGAGGTCATGTGGTCCTGAAGACGCCCCATCGCCTTTATAACCTCCAGCGGCCCGGCAGCGTAGCCCAGCCGCCAGCCCGTCATAGAGAAAGCCTTGCTGAACCCGTTAAGAGTCAAGGTTCGGTTGTAGGCATCAGCACTGAGCGAAGCAAAACTGACGAACTTGGTATCGCCATAGACCAGCTTTTCGTAAATCTCATCCGCGAGCACCGCAACTTTCGTTCCCTCAAGGACCTTGGCGATGGCTTTTAGCTCCTGCGGCGTATAAGTAAAACCGCCCGGATTATTGGGCGAGTTGATGACCAGCATTGCGGTTTTTTCGGTGATGACATCCTCAACCTGCGCCGGCGTGATTTTATAACTATTTGCCCTGTCGGTCTCGATGATTTTGGCGGCGGCGCCCGCCAGCTTTATTGTCTCCGGATAGGTCACCCAATACGGCGCCGGCAGAATCACTTCGTCGCCGGGATCCAGCACGGCCTGCATCGCCTCGTAAACGGAGTGTTTGCCGCCCATGTTGACTATAATTTGGTCGGGGCTGTACGTCAAGCCGTTTTCATTTTTGAGCTTGGCGGCGATGGCTGTACGCAGCTCGATGATGCCGGCTGCCGGCGTGTATTTTGTCTTGCCCGCCTTCAGCGCCTCTATAGCCGCATCTTTTATATAATCCGGCGTGTCAAAATCCGGCTCTCCTGCGCCAAAACCGACCACGTCCACGCCCTGGGCTTTCAACTCCTTGGCTCGCGCCGTAACCGCTATTGTCGCCGAAGCCGGCACATCCTGAGCTCGTTTGCTAATTTTCATTTGTTCTGCACCTTTCAAATCCAAAGATTCGCTGTCGCTGACCACTTTAAGATAGAATAAATTGATAATTCAAGATTGACAATCGAAAATTGAAAATCGACAATTGAAAATTGATTATGGTTCGCGCAGTGCAAATTGCAGTTTCGATTTGCGTTGGGCTCGGCGTAATAGGCTGCGGCCCCCGCGTACGTGGGGACCCCAACCTGGCCGGGGCGGAAGCAGGGGTCAAGATCGGCGACATAGCGCCAGCCGGCCCCGGTGGTCAATCAGGCGCACAATTACTAAAGACCATAAATTTCAGCGTCTATATTATCGAAGTGCCAGCTGAAAACGCCGACAAGCTGGCGGACTTGTGGTCGGTGCTGGATAGCACGCCATTGAGATTTAATAACGCCAGCGCCTTCAAAGCTAATTCTTTTTCGATTGGGTTCGGCCAAGTCCGGCTGTGGAATAAGGTCTATGAGCTGCTGCGCGGGGCCGGCGGCCAAGAGATAGGAACGGTTTCGCTTCTGCTTGCCGATGACCAAGCCGGCGATCTTGCCGTAACCGGCCTGAACTACAAACAAAAGCTCTCTTTCGTCTCCAGCGACCTCTCACCGCAGAGCACAACCATTGGTCCGGGCATCCTTGCACTGCGGATAAAAGCTACGAAGATAGCTGCCGTACAAGGTGCGTGCGCGTTCGTTGCCCATCCGGTTTTCACCGTTCCCGTGACCAGTCCAGTCCCGCAATTAGCTGCCCGCGCCAGATCGCGTGAGTTTCCCTTCACCGCCGCTGCTTTTGGATTGAAAATGAGCGCCGGCGACTTTCTCGTCCTCGGGCCGGAAAAATACATCGGCGATCTGACAACTCTCGGCGGTCTATTTTTCAGTAATCCTGTCGGCAGCGTGTTTTTCAATCCGGCCGAGCGCAAGCCGCCCGAACGTAAACCAGCCGTCAGAGTATTTCTGCTGGTTTGCGTACGGATGCCGATGAATTATTAACCACAGATTCCGCCGATTAACGCGGACAATCAGCACAAACTCGAAAATGCCAATCCAGCCTTCGCAGCCGCTTCGGCGGAGTGGGATCAGTGGAATCCGTGTAATTCGTGGCTGAAAATTTTGACCCAGTATGGCCAATTCAATAGTGGTATTGACCCGATGTAGTGACTATAGCTCAACTGCGGTCGCGCAAGCCGTTGCGAGACAGGTTGAGCTTCTCGGCGGACTGGAAAGGTTTGTACGTCCCGGCGATGTCGTGCTCCTCAAGCCGAATTTTATTGCACCGCGGTCTCAGAGACACGCCACACAAACGCACCCGGCGATAATTCTTGAGATCGCCCGGCTGCTGAAGGACTACGGGGCAAGGCCTTTCCTCGGCGACTCGCCGGCCTGGGGCGATGTCTTTGCCTGTGTAGAGGCACTGAACCTGGAAGAGCCTTTGCAGAAGATGTCTGTGCCCGTAATGCAGCTTGATAAGCCGAAGTGGTGCCGGATAGGGGCAAAGGGCACCAAAGTCGGCATAAGTTCTGTTGCCCTTGACGCCGATGTCATCATAAATCTGCCGAAGTTCAAGTCACATCAGCAGTTGGTCGCGACATTCGCGGTAAAGAATATGTTCGGCTGTGTCAGCGGCAAACGAAAAGCACTCTGGCACTTCAGAAAGGGCAAGAAATTCACCGATTTCTGCGAATTGATTATCGACATATATAACTTTTTGCATCCTGCCTTTACCATTATTGATGGGGTGATGGCGATGGATGGCCGCGGACCGATTCGCGGCAGAACCAGGCCGCTGGGCTGGCTAATCGGCGGAACTGACCCTATCGCCTGCGAAATTGTTTGCTCCAAACTGGTAAATATTGAGCCGGAGGACGTTCCCATTATCAAGACCGCAAAGCAGATTGAGCCTGACTTTCCAGACCCAGACAAGATAGAAATCCTCGGCGACGATTTTTCACAAAATGTATGTATGGATTTTGAGCTGCCCGAACTGATTCCGCTGCGGTTCTCGCTGTCGCACGTTTGCAGAAGTGTCGCCAAGCAGATTTTGCTGCTGGCAAAACTGCCAATCAAGGCTTTTCGGCCCGAGCGTTTCTGATTACAAGGCGATGTATATTTTGAGTTGCAGCTTTTTTGCTGTGTGCATATCATAAGGTAAAGCCGGATGCTGGGTTCCGCCGGCATTACATTCTAAAGGGCTGTTCAATGAGCAGACCTGGTTCGGAAA
>JAFNGF010000194.1:12587-14113 GCA_017885385.1 Planctomycetota bacterium | reverse complement strand
ATGTAACCGTGGCTCGGTCCTTGCTGGCCACTCGGTGCCTGCTGCGGCCAAATGACATCAACATTCCGCCGGTGCCGCTGCGAAGGTTCCGCACGATAATGAAGTAGAAGAATCCCCCGAAAATAAGCAGCGGCAGAACCCACTGCATCAGTAGCAGCAGCCAGACGTGCTGCCCGGCATAGTCCACCACGACACTGCTGAGCGTCTCATCAATTATTTTATGAACCTCCTCAAGGTCCCTATCCCCGTGGTAGTTTACGCTGAAGGAAGTGGCAGATCTTCCGCTGGCGGTGGAGATGGCTTTCCTGAACTTACCCGTAATCTCGGTGTCACCAATCTTCATGCTCTCAATTTGATCGTTCTTGAGATGATTTTTAAAGTCAGTCCAATTGATATTGTTGCTCTTGAGTCCCTGCTGCAGCCACATCATTGCGGAGAAGATTACTATTGCGATTATCAGCCAGGGGAGCGGCCCCCGCTTATAACCGGGTATGGGCGGTTTTTTTCCAGAGCCGCTCGGCGTGCCGGCCCGCCGCTGAGACCGTTTCTTATTTTGACTGTTGTTCATAACCCACTGCTTTCACCAGGGCCACGAACCCCGCAATAAACTTGTCCCCTCGGCCTTGCTCGGGGCAGGCCTGAGCAAGGTCGAAGGATTGCGGGGCTAAGTATTTGCTTTTAACGCTCCCGTTCCACCGCGGGCTACCACTTGTTTTCCATCAGTTCTACGATCTTTTGTGCCAGCTTGTTTGCCGCCAGCGCCGATGCGTAGCTGAAGTCCTGTCTCTGGAACTCCGAATACGTAGCTTCCGCAGCGACCGGCTGATTGTCTATAAGCAATTGGCCCGTCTTGAGATTTTTCCAGCTGACTACGGCTCGCACCTGCACCTGCTTTTCCAAAGCCAGGCCCAATTCGCGTTCAATGCTGAGCACAGACTCGGCTATCTGTACTATTTGGCCGCTCATTAAAGTATCGGCTCGATCGCTGCTGGAGACGACTTTATAGGGCGTTTCTGCCTCGATGCGTTTTGCCAGAGCATCCGATAGTTCATATTCCACGCCCCGTCTGAAAGTCTGGTTGTCGAACATTTTCAGACAGACGCTGCTGACGTCCTCGGGAAATAGCCGTCTGTTGGAATAGCCGCCTGTGTCGGCGCACCCCGATAAGCCCAGACACACCAAAATAGTCGAGCGCAGGACAACCACCGAAATCCTGCCGCCCGCGGAATTCTCTTTTTGGATGCCACTTTCCTTCATTATTGTCCATCCTGTTCACTATGCGTATTCTTGGCAAGCACTTCTTTAGCCAGTTGTGCGGCTTTGGTTTCGCTCCAGTTGCGGATTATCATATCATAATACAGGTTAGCCGCCTGCTTTCTGCCGGTACTTTCATAGTATTGCCCAACATAGAATTGCTTGTAAGCTATTTGTTCGTCTATCTCTTTCAGTATTTCATCGACGTTCAGTTTTGCAGCATCTTCCGGATAGCGTACTTTGAAATCCTCGTAGTAGCTCTTGGCGCTTTT
>JAFNGF010000194.1:4656-12532 GCA_017885385.1 Planctomycetota bacterium | reverse complement strand
CTGTCGCCGGCTCGGTCGGTGATCTTCTCCATAATCCTGATGCCCGTGGCGTCGCCCTTCATTTTGAATAGGCCGAGCACCGTAATTTTTTGGCCTGCTAAAAAGCTGCCGGCAATCTTAAACTGCCGTTCCAGCGCCGCCTCGTAAAGAGGACTATCGTAATAGTCTTTCGCCAGAAACTTTTCATAGCTTCTGTTGGCATGGCTATATTTTCCGGCACAAAAGAATATTTCGGCCTCTATGAAGGTATCCAGGTCGGCCTCTTTGATCTCCGGGAACAGTTTCTTAAGCTGACTCCACTCTTCGGCAAGGGCCTTGGTTTGACCCGCGGCGACGAGTTTCTCTGTTCGCGCCACAACCAGCAGGTATCTATCCTTGGCGTCGCCCGACACGGACTTCCAATCCCGGCCTTGCTGCAACTGCCAGGTGTCGGCGCAAATCACTGCCGGTCGCTGCCATAACATTGCCGCTGCCAGTATTACAAGCAGTACTCTATACCTTGCCATAATCGGTTTCACAGTGACCATTCTAAAAAATCTACCCCTGTCTGCCAAAAGAGAATTATACTTGGTGGCCAGACTATTGCAAACCTCCACCTCAAAATATGGTAAATCCCCGTGTTTTTCTGCATGAGGTCGTCTTGACAAACAGTGCCGGTTTTGATAGCCTCTCAAGCAGACGGCAAAAGATGCCAATCAAATAAGATAGGGTAAAAAGGGTGCTACCATGTCGAAAAGTATAACGCGTCGGCAGTTTCTGAAAAAGTCCCTTGCTGGTTCCGCAGCCGTTGGTGCGATTCTGAGCCTCGAAGAGCAAACCTTGCCGGCGGCAGCCGGCAAATCCGACACGATGCCCAGCGCAGACAGTATCAAAGGCTTACCGGTAGGCAAAATCGGCAAGGTGAGGATCAGCAGATTAATCTGCGGCGGCAACCTAATCAACGGCTACGCCCACAGCAGGGATTTGATGTATGTCTCCGAACTGCTGAGGCACTATTTCACCGACGAAAAAATCATCGAGACCTGGCAGGTGTGCCAGGAAAGTGGGATAAATACTGCCATTGCCAACGTAGGAAGAGGTGGTAGCGAAAATAGCCTTAGAGTTTTCAATAAATACCGCGGAGAAAGAGGTGGTCAGATTCAGTGGATCGCACAATGCGACATATTTGAAGATGACCTGTTAGGCGTTATAAAATTAGCTATCGATAACGGGGCAGTGGGCGCTTTCATACAGGGTGGTTGTGCAGATAGCTTTGTCAAGAACGGTCGCGTTGATTTGTTGGGCAAGGCTGTCGAATTTATCAGGCAAAATGGGTTAATCGCCGGCGTGGCGGGACATTCTGTTGAAGTGCCTAAGGCGTGCGAAAAAGTGGGCATGGAAACCGATTTCTATATGAAGACACTGCACAGTGCGGACTACTGGTCTGCCACGCCTGAGGAGGTAGGTGGACCTTTTGACTTGCCCACAAATGATAATATGTGGTGCACTAAGCCGGAAAAAACTATCGAATTTATGAAGCAGGTCAAAAAGCCCTGGATTGCATATAAGGTTCTTGCAGCCGGTGCAATCCATCCCAGAGACGGTTTCCGATACGCTTTTGAAAACGGCGCTGATTTTCTCTGCGTGGGCATGTTTGATTTTCAGGTTAGAGAAGATGTAATTATTGCCAGAGACATTCTTTCGGCGAAACTTGCCAGGCAGCGTCCCTGGAGAGCGTAAAGAAACTCTATGATGCAGCGGAAAGAATTGTCAAAGCAAGTGAATCGCCGAGAGTTTTGTCGCAACGCCTTTGTCGCCTCGGCCTGCACTGTGGCGGCCTTGAGTCTGGAGCAGACGCCTTTATTAGCCGAGATGAACAAGCCCGACCGGGGTGGTTCGGTTTCTGTGAAGGGCGATTGACAGTTTTGGCCGCCCCATAGAACAATCGCCCTCGAATGTCGCGATCAAGAGCCTATCAAAAAAAATCATAAACCTATGGAAATAGTCTTGAGTTGAGCCTATCACCACAGTATCATATCGCATTGAATAAGAAGGCGATGAATTGAAGGGAGAATAAGATGCGTTACGTTTGTCTGTCGGTGGTGCTCTCAGGTCTATGGCAGTGTTGCAGTCCGGCTTTCGGCGACGTAATGTTTCTCACCAACGGCGACCGTCTGACCGGCAAGATTAAACAGCTTACGGACGGAAAGCTGGTCTTTGAATCCGATGTGGGCGGCGAATTGAACATTGATTTGTCCAAGATTCGGACATTCAGCAGCGATGCGCCAATTGAGGTTCACTTCAGTGACGGCACGCTAATCAAACAGGCCATCGTAAGTGGTGCAGCACCGGGCAGGATTGGCATAAGAGCCACAGGGACTCTGACAGCCCAGGAGTTTGATCTGACCAAGATTACCTCCATCAATCCGCCGGCGAAACCCACGCCCAAATGGCACGGCGCGGTTAGTGCTGGGTTTAGTGCCACTCAGGGCAATACCTCTACGGAGCGTCAAAATGTGAGCGTGGACACAAGTCGTCGGAGCGAGAATGACCGCATAACCGTAAAGGCGGACTATGCACTCGGCAAGCAGGAAGACCCAGATACCGGAGAGGAAAAGACGACCGAAGACTGGTGGCGCACCAGACTCAAGTACGACTACTTTGTGAGCAAGAAGCTTTACGTGTACGGTGACAGCCGATACGAAAAGGATAGTGTGGCCGAGCTTGACCGGCGAATGCTGGTCGGCGGCGGCGGCGGCTATCAGTGGATCGAGTCGGACGACATGAGCTTCTCGACCGAAGCAGGCCTTGCTTCGCTGTATGAGAGATTTGACAACCAGACGGGTAGTAACACCGAAGTCTCAGTTCAGCTTGGTTACCACTTTGACAAGAAATTGTATAAAGCATTGACGTTCATCAATGATCTGACGTACTATCCGAGCATAGGCGACTTCACCGACTATTATTTGACCTCGACGGCGGAGCTTCGGGCATCCTTTCTGAAAAGCATGTTCGCGAACTTCAAGGTTATCTTCGACTATGATGCAACGCCTGCAGAAGGTGCTGGCAACACGGATGTGAAATACATGCTCGGAGTCGGGTGGAGCTTTTAGCGGATTCGTGTCAGGGGGCAGGCAGCCGGGAGTCAAATAAGGTTAAGGGTAACCGTTCACAGGGTAACATGGCGAATTTTGGCCATTTTTTGTCATTGCGAGCGAGGCAGAGCCGATCGCGGCAATCTCACCACTACGAGAGGTTAGGATTGCTTCGGCCTAAAGGCCTCGCAATGACATAAAAACGCCGATTTATCGCTGTGAACGGTTACCTAAATACTCACTTATGACAGTGTCCTATCGAAAAATCCGTCAGTTTGAGTAAGTGAGATATTTTGCTACAGTGAATGATTAACGTTATTGTCGCAGGACCTTAATGATGTGGTTGTCTGCACCAAGGATTAATTAGCCTGTCGAAGGGAAAGACTATGGGACTTTTGCAGGAGTTTAAGGAATTTGCCGTAAAGGGCAATGCCGTGGATATGGCCGTAGGCATTGTCGTTGGAGCCGCATTCAACAAAATCATAAGCTCATTAGTTAATGATGTAATAATGCCTCCGATAGGACTTCTCCTTGGCGGCGTGGATTTTAAGAATCTGGAAGTGGTTCTTAAGAGAGCTTCTGTCTCGGCCATCGGCGAGCCCTTGCCGGCGGTGACCTTGCGATATGGTCTATTCATCAATACAGTTATCGACTTTGTGATTGTGGCTTTTACCATTTTCGTGGTTATAAAGCTAATGAATCGGCTTACGAATATCCGCCAGGTCTCAAAGAAGCCGGCGTGAATGTGCTGTGCTTCGGTCAGTGTGTCGGTGAATGGCGGCGTCAGGAGGCGTTTTCAGAGCTGTGGTGATCTTTGTTTTCATTGTGAGGACTGCCTAAATTTAGTAGCTGCGTATTTGAACGGATAAACAAATGAAAAAACTGCGTAATACCAATTGCATTTATTTAATGCGCAGTGCGTAGGAACTCAAAAAATGTCATTGCGAGCGTGGCGAAGCAATCTCGAACACCGGTACATTCAAATTTCCAGGGCTAAGCGCTATTATTAAATGCAATTGGTATAACTTGATTTCTAACAGTGTCAATCCGTGTAAATCCGTGTCAAAAAAGAACTCCGCGATCTCTGCGGCCTCGGCGGTAAAAAAGCGTGCCGACGACAGCTAAACGAGCACAGAATACTGTTTGCTTGCTGCTAACCGGATAGGCTAAAATTGCAGCGAACCCCGATCCACTTGGGGAAAATTCTCAATCTCGGAAAACAGGGAGAAGATGCCCATGAAAAGACCCGTGATGCCAGCCCGCCGGTCCGGGCCAATCTTGTCAATTTTTTTCGCCCTATGTCAGCTTATTGCCAGTTATGCGGTCGCCCAACCACAGACAACTGCGTGTCTTTTCAATGTGCTCGATTACGGTGCTGTCGCCGATGGGAAGACGCCCGCCGCCAACGCCATCCAGAAAGCAGTGGATGCATGTGCAGCCGCCGGCGGCGGTACGGTCCATTTTCCCGCAGGACGATACCTGTCCGGCGCAATCCTGCTCAAAAGTAATGTCACTCTGCACATCGGCGAGGGTGCAACCCTGCTGGCGAGCACCAATTTCGACGACTTTCCACCTATCAAGCCAGGTTGGAAGATTCAATCGGACGATACAATACGGTCGAGCTTGATAACAGGACTTGACCTGGAAAATATCGCTATTACAGGGCGTGGAACGCTGAACGGGCAGGGAAAGCCGTGGTGGCAAGCACTACGCCAGGATAGCAACAGGAACCAAGGACAGGAAAAGATTCTTACGTATGGCCGGCCAAGAGTAATCAACCTTTACCGCTGCCGAAACGTTCTTATCCAGGGAGTGACCATCGTTGATTCTCCTTCCTGGACGGTCCATCCTGTAGGATGCGAAAACCTGGTGGTCGACGGCATCTCGATCATCAATCCTGAGGATAGTCCCAATACCGACGGCGTAAATCCTGAATCCTGCCGAAATGTCCGCATCGCCAACTGCTTCATCGACACGGGCGACGACTGCATCACGTTAAAATCAGGCCGTGATGAGCAAGGCCGGTCCAAAGCCAGGCCAACCGAGAACGTCACCATCACAAACTGCGTGACGTACAGAGGGCACGGCGCGGTGGTCATCGGCAGCGAGATGTCGGCAGGCGTCCGCAATGTTACTGCCAGCAACATCGTGTGCGTGGGAACCGACCGCGCTGTCCGCATCAAAAGCACACGAGGACGTGGCGGCGTGGTGGAAAACATCCGCTTCTCCAACTTTGTAGTCGAAAACGTCAAAGAGCCTATCTCCATTACGGCTTTTTATACAAAGACCGATCCCGAGCCCGTCTCGGAGAGAACTCCAGTTTTTCGTGATATCGCTATCAGCCATTTCACGATCAAGAATTCGCCCTGTATGGCGAAAATCTTCGGCCTGCCTGAAATGCCGATTCACAGGCTGACCATTTCCGACGTCGTGGCCGACACGGAGGTGGGTCTTGTTTGCGACAGTGCAGCGGGCCTTGACCTGCACAACGTTCAGTTAAATGTCGACAAAGGACCGGCGTTCGACCTGCGAAACTGCAAGAATCTGGAACTATCCGGAATAAAAACCACAAAGCCTCACGCTGAGGCTCCGGTTATTCGCCTGGAGAACATAGAAGCAGCCTTCATTCGCGGCTGTAGCGCATTTCCAGGAACCGGCAGCTTTCTCGAAATCGCAGGAGAGCGTACCTCGGGCATTGTTTTGGTCGGGAACAAACTTTCAGGCGCGAAAAATTCGTTCGTCTTGAAAAACGGCGCTCAGAAAGAAGCAGTTGTCGAGAAATAGGGATGCTCCACCGCTCGGTTGGAAGAAAAAAACGCCGGAGCAGATATGGCACATGGAGGTTGGCGCTCCGGAATTCCGGATTGCAGAGCCTTTCAAAGGCTTTGTCCTGACGCCCCAGGTTTTTTTCAACCTCGCACCTGGTACTTGGACCGGTGGCTCAACCGCTCCGGCTATTAGAGTATAGCACCGAAGGCCCCCCCTGCTTTCTTGCGAAAGCAAGAAGGGGGGTGCGCGGCGTTACTGCTCGTCAGGGCGAAGGCCCTTGCCGGAGCACGAAGGTCCTTGCCGGCCACGAAGGCCCTTGCCGGAGCACGGCGAAGTCCGGCTTAAACAGTTTGCATTGCTGCGGCTAATCAGGCAAAATGCCGTAAAAAGGTCCGAACTGGAGCTGCCTGACGAGATGGAAGGCACAACTCTTTATCAGCTTTATTCGAATATGGACGCTGTCAAGGGACCCCGTTTCGCGGGAACATAGATGTATGCCCTAATCGCAATGGCTTTGGCGCTGGCTCTTTTGGTTGTTCTTCTGCGGCTGAAGATCAAACTTGGACGTTCGATGCTTTTGTCAGCGGTCGGATTGGCAATACTTCTGGGCGTCAGGCCGAACGAGTTCTGCCGGACCGTGGTTGACGAATGGCACAACAAGCCTCTCAGTCAGACAACCGGATATCTCTTGGTCACGCTGACGGCGCTGGTTATGCTCGTCAACGTGCTGGGAACGGCGATGAAAGAGACGGGCGTCTCGCAGCGGCTTGTGCCGGCGATGGAGGGCCTTTTTAAAAGTCGGCGTTTTGCTCTGGCGGTCATTCCCTTAATGATGGGAATGCTGCCCACGCCGGGCGGAATAATGCTGTCGGCGCCGATGGTTCGTGACCTCGGCGACCACGTCGGCGTGGACCGGACACGACTGGCAGCCATCAATTTCTTCTTCCGTCACCAGTGGGAAACAGTCTGGCCTCTTTTCCCCGCCGTGCCGTTGATACAGGGCATGTTGGGCATATCCGCGTTTGCCCTTATTTCGCACAACATCGCTATTATGCTGCTGGGCACACTCGGCGGCCTTATCTTTCTACTACTGCCGGCGATTCCGCCAAGAAGTCATAAGGACCCTTCCGGCAGCGGATTTGTGACAAATCTGCGCGGCTTTGCCCATGCTTTCTGGCCGATCGCGCTGGTGGCGGTGCTCTATGCCGCCGTCAACATTCCGCCCGCAATCGGACTGCTGCTGGCGATATTTGTATTCCTGCTCTTTCACAAGCTCGCTTTGAGCCGCTGGGCGTCGATATTCAAATCGGGTCTGGAACCTGACTTTGCACTTTTGATACTTGGAGCTTTGCTGTTTAAGCTTAACCTCGAGGCAGGGGCAGCAATTCCGGCGGTAGTACAATTTTTATCGCAAATGAATGTACCGAAGCATTTTGTCATTTTTTTCCTGCCGCTGCTGGTGGCCTATCTTACTGGCGTGACCATGCCGACCGTGGCGATTACCTTTCCGTTTTTGGCCCCTTTTATCGGCGCAGGTGCGCAAGCAAAAGTCGGGCTTCAAACGCTGGCGTTTTCGGGCCTGGTCTGCGGACTTCTGGCTACGCCGGTACATTTATGCCTGGCACTTTCAGCCAGCTACTTCGAAGCCCCGCTTCTAAGAATCCTGCTGAGGCTATTGGGCCCGATAGTTTTTGTTGCCGCTGCAGGTGTCCTGGTAGCGGTACTTTCTGGATAAGTGACGTCCGCATGGGCACCCCACGTGGAACGTGGGGCTAATTAGCCCCCCCTTTCAGGGGGGGTCTTTGCGGTAGGAGATCTCGCAGAATGTGGTTGGTAATCCTTCTTTTGCTGACTATCGTCTTTATTATTGTCGCCACGACCAGACTAAAACTGCATCCCTTCCTGGCACTACTAATTGCAGCTTTTGGCTACGGATTACTTTGCGGCAAGATGTCGCCGCAAGAGGTTGTCGAATCGGTCAACGCCGGCTTCGGCGGCACCATCGGCTACATCGGCATCGTCATCCTGGCCGG
>JAFNGF010000194.1:0-4648 GCA_017885385.1 Planctomycetota bacterium | reverse complement strand
AAGAATGTCCCTTTAGCGATGGGCATAATCGGCTACATTGTGAGCATCCCCGTGTTTTGTGACGCCGGCTTTGTCATCCTCTGGCCGCTTGCCAAATCATTGTCCGCCAGGGCGAAAACCTCGCTGGCGGCAACCGCTGTCGCCCTCAGCCTCGGTTTGTACGCCACGCATACTATGGTGCCGCCCACACCGGGACCGGTCGCCGCCGCGGGCATACTCAAGGCTGACCTGGGATTAGTCATTTTGTGGGGCCTATTTGTCGGCATTTTCGCCCTCGCAGCCGCCTGGGTATTTAGCATTAAGTATGCCGCCAGAGTAGATATAAAGGCTGAATCAGAATCGTCCGACGCCAAAGTCCGGCTTCCGCCTTCGCAGCCGCTTCGGCGGAGTAGGCCCGGCGGAGTCCCTTGGACGACGGCGTCTGAACAACCTGATATAGAAAATATCCCAGCCCAAGCTCCTTCGGCCTTTAAGTCGGTGATTCCGATATTTCTGCCCATCCTATTGATTGTGTTGCGGTCGGTAAGTGACTTTCCGAACCATCCTTTTGGCCAGGGCGGTCTGGCTGGTTTTATCGAGTTTGCCGGCCAGCCGGTCGTGGCGCTGCTCGCGGGCGTTTTCCTCGCCTTTCTGCTGCCCAAAAAGCTCACCGCCCAGATGCTTTCACCCTCCGGATGGGTGGGCGAGGCGGTGCTCGCCGTTGCAGCCATCATCATAATTACCGGCTGCGGCGGCGCTTTTGGCAAGGTGCTGCAGAACTCCGGCGTCTCCGAATTTGTGGCAGAACGGCTCGGCGGCAAGAACCTCAGCATCGCCTTACCTTTCCTTATGGCGGCAGCACTGAAAACCGCACAAGGCTCGTCAACCGTCGCCATTATCACAACCGCCGGCACTATGGCGCCGCTGATTGAATCGCTTGGTTTGGCTGATCCCACGGGCAGGGCACTAACCGTGGTGGCGATCGGAGCCGGGTCTATGATGGTAAGCCATGCAAATGACAGCTACTTCTGGGTAGTCACCGGCCTTTCCAAAATGAGCGTTAAGCAAGGCTACAAGCTGCAAACGCTGGGTACTTTAGTCCAGGGCATCGCAGCAGGCTTCACACTTTGGATTATCAGCCTGATCGTCCGCTAAGGCATTCTTGACAGGAATTATCAGCGGGACTATTCTGGGGCGAATGGGAAATCGCAAACCGCAAACTTGTGGTGAGCCAAGTCGAACCATCGCAAATCGCCCCCCGCTCTTGTCTTCGACAAGAAGACGCGGGGGCTTTTTTCTGGCGATGGCACTACTTGTAGGCTGTAACTGGCCGGCTCGATTCTCGATTCTCAATACCCGAAACTCGACGGGGATCAAGCATTTAGCATCCAACTCGATAGGCAAGGCGCTGGCGGAATTCAACAAAGGAGCGGCCTTGCTTGAGCAGTACAGATACACCGAGGCAGCAAAAGCCTTCGAGACGGTGTTGGAACTTGCGCCGGATTGGAATGCGGCGCGGTTTAACCTGGGCCTGGCTTATTTTAATCTGCAGGAAACGCCCGGCGGCAAGGACTATCTCAAAAATGCCGAAGATGCGTTTGAAGCTGTTTTGCAGTCAGACCCGAATCACCTTTCTGCGCGATTTTGTCTGGGGCTGTACTGGCAGCATTTCGGGCAGAACGAGAAGTCGCTGGAATGCTTCCAGGCGGTGCATCAGGTGGACGCTGCCGATCCTCACGTCGCGTACAAATACGCAGAGGCCCTATTGAGCGTTGGTCGTAATGAAGAAGGCACGCGGATGCTGGAGGAGGTTGTTGCGCTCGATCCGGGCTTTGTCTCCGGGATATATCGGCTTGCCGGCCAGTATCAGCGCACCAAACAACGCGAAAAGGCATTGCCTCTTTTTGAACGCTTCAAAAAACTTAACGAGGCAGAACTCACCGGCGGCAGCTTCACCGTCCTGAAGACCTACGGGACGGTGGGAAAATACTATATGGCGCTGGACGCGGATAATCTGCCCCGGCCCGTGCACCCCCCCTACAAGGGGGGGCTAATTAGCCCCACGTTCCACGTGGGGTCGTCAGCGCGTATTCTTTTTTCGCCCGAAGTAAAAGCGATAGATGGCGAGACCTGCCCCGAGCCCGGTCGAGGGGTCTGCCAATGGATTCGACAAGCTCACCACAGGTATGGGATAACATCCGGACACGCCCGGGACAAAGTAGATTCCTCGACTCCGCTCGGAACAAGGATTCCTCGACTTCGCTCGGAACAAGTGTCCGGCGGAACTGCCGCGCCTCCGGGACTCGCCGCCGGCGACTTGGATGGAGACGGCGACATTGATCTACTTATTACTGGTTTAGATGCAAATGGCACTACATCGCTCTGGCTTAATAACGGCAAGGGCGAATTTTCGCACCATGCAACTATAGCCCAGCAGGGCATTTCGCCCTGCTTCGGTGACGTGGATAATGATGGGGATCTTGATCTCTGGCTGGGCTGCGCAGGCCCCGACCTCTATTTTGAAAACGACGGGAAGGGCAACCTCAAAGGAATTCTGAATTCTCAATTCTCAATTCTCAATTCTCAATTTGTCACTTGCTGCGCCCGGCTTGTTGACCTCGACAGCGACGGCGACCTGGATTTCCTGGCATTTCGTACCCCGCAGGGCGGGAGCGTCTACAACAATAATAGTGATGGTTCCTTCACCGACATTGCTGAAAAGCTCGGTCTGCGGCTGGAAAAAACTGCTATTGCAGCGGTTGTATATGATGATTTCGACAACGACCGCGATTTAGATTTGGTGATTTTTCCCGCCGGTGACAGCCAGAGCCTCGGCTGGGTGAACGACCGGGCCTGGCAGTATCACACACTCGACGGCGAAAAAATAGGGCTATCAGTTACAGGAGTATTTAGTGCGACCTCCGGCGACCCTGACAAGGATGGAGACCGCGACCTTCTGGTCTTTACAGATAAAGGCCTGCACCTTTTTCTGAACCAGGCCTGCCCCTTCGACAGGCTCAGGGCAGGCTCTGAGCCCAGTCGAAGGGGCGGTTTTCGTTTTGCCCGTGACCAGACCTTTGCCGATAGCTGCGGCTGGCTCGGCGGTACGGGCGGCCAGTTTGCAGATATGGATAATGACGGCGACCTGGATATTGTGATTGCCGATGCTTACAGGCGTGACGGCAGCCGTGGGCCTGCGCTATTGATAAACGATTGGCCTCGAAACCGCTTCGTTAATGCGATTGAGCTCGACCCTGGAAATCTTCTGGCTGCCATCAACACCAACGGAAATGCCAGTTGCGTGGTGGCCGACTTTACCGGCGACGGAAGATGCGATATCCTTCTGGCGGCAGCCGGCGAAAAACCAGTCCTAATTGAAAACGCAACGCCCGGCGGACATTGGATTGAGATTGACCTTCTCGGCACTCGCGGACAGGACAGAAAATCCCGCTCGAACAATTCGGGCATCGGTGCTCGCGTAGAGATCAAAACCGGCGACGTCTTCCAGCAGTACGTAGTAGGAGTACCGTCAGGACCGGCGGCGATGCCGCCCTACCGGATTCACGCCGGCTTGGGCCGGTACGCCGGGGTGGATTGGCTGCGCATAATGTGGCCTGACGCCGTCCTGCAGGCAGAACTGGAGCTTTCGGCAGACCAGGTCATCACAATCACCGAGCTGCAGCGTAAGACCTCTTCCTGCCCGCACCTTTTTGCCTGGGACGGCTCGCACTTTGAGTTCGTATCCGATTTTGGAGGCATGGGGGGCATCGGCTACCTAACAGCGCCAGGCGTGTACTCCAAGCCCGACCCGACGGAGTACATTCCCATTCCGACGTGGCACGGGCTTCCAGCCCGNNCACGGCCAAGATGGCCGTGCCACACGGCGAATACGTCTTCCAGGTGCTGGAGCCTATAGAGGAAGCGGTTTACTTCGATGAGGCTAAGTTAATAGCAGTTGACCATCCAGCG
Source organism: Planctomycetota bacterium (assembly GCA_017885385.1). GTDB lineage: Bacteria > Planctomycetota > Phycisphaerae > Sedimentisphaerales > Anaerobacaceae > JAFNGF01. The sequence continues at coordinate 700 of JAFNGF010000194.1, read as the reverse complement.
GGGACGCAGGTTTATCCCAATGAGATGATGGCGGTTAGCGCTGCGCCGCCGCCTTCTGAGCTATTTTGTTTCAAGGACATAATTGAGCCGGTGCGGGCCGTTGACCACCGCGGCGTCGATGTCACGAAAGAAATAAGTGCTATTGATCGGCGTTATGCCGGCGCGACTGACCTTGACCCGCGTTTTGTGGGATTTGCCAAAGACCACTTCGTTGAGCTTGACTTCGGAAATCGTCTGGGCACGGCGTCGCCGCAATCACGACTGGTGCTGTTTCTTTATGGGTGGGTTGAGTACCCTTACTCTGCCACAAACTTTGCTGCCAGCCAGGCGGGTTTGCGTGTGCATCCGCCGAGCATCCACGTGTTTCGCGACGGCGTATGGGCTGAGCTTTTCCACGAGGTCGGATACCCCGGCGGCGTCCAGCACATGATGACTCTGGAGGTAACCGGAAAAGTGCTGCCGGGCGATGAACGAATTCGCATCTCGAGCAATATGGAGCTATACTGGGACCGCATTTTTATCGCGCCCATACTCGACTTTCTTTTAGCCCCGGCCACTGGCCGGGGTACCCCCGCCGATAGGCAGGGGCTAATAGTCCAAGAAGCACCCGTGAAAAGTGCGGACCTTCACTTCCTGGGTTATCCACGAGAGTACTCTCCCGACGGTCGTCAGCCGCATCTTTACGACTACGACAACATCG